>JAIDPH010000152.1 GCA_029062885.1 Lachnospiraceae bacterium | reverse complement strand
GTATGAATTACATCATACTCTGTTCCCTATTAAATATTATTCCTAAATAAAACCGGCTTTATGCTGAATTTATACTAATCCTATACTAACTCCAGCACAACTTCCATCGCTGCGTCACCTTTACGGGGTCCAATCTTAACGATTCTTGTATAACCACCGTTACGGTTTGCATACTTAGGTCCATACTCGTCAAAAAGCTTTGCAACAAGATCAACTTCCTTTGTGCCTCTTTTTCTTCCTGCCGCTGTGGTAGGAACCTCTGTCGCAGGATATAAAATCTTCAGCATCTGACGTCTGGCATGAAGTCTTGAAGGCATATCTTTCTTGATTTCCTTTTCTACAGTATCATATACTGTAACTTTTTTGCCATCTACTACTTCTTTTACTCTCTTGCCATCTTTGTCTTTTCTGGGAACCTTTGCAGTTACCTTGACAGTCTCAAAATTATCTTTTTCCTTAACCGCCATTGCAATCAGACCTTCAGCAAATTTGCGAACCTCTTTTGCCCTGGCTTCTGTTGTGACAATTTTTCCGTAGTGAATAAGATTTGTTATCTGATTTCTAAGTAATGCTTTTCTTTGGCTTGATGTTCTGCCTAATTTTCTGTATTTTGCCATAATAATCCTCCATTCTGGCTACATTCTCATGCAAAGTCTACTATTATGCCAGACTTTCTATGGTACATCCGGCTATGCCTTTTGGTCTTACTTGCCGAATGTAGTTAACAGTTCCATATTCATGAATGGCACATGTGCGCCTTTTGGACTTATCTCATATGCCTAAAGTAATATAAGTTTTCTTTGCGAAGCATCATGAATATTTTATGCTTCATCACTTGGATTCAATTGAAGTCCCAATTCTTTTAACTTAGACAAAACTTCTTCCAATGATTTACGTCCTAAGTTACGTACCTTCATCATATCCTCAGAAGTTCTGTTCGTCAATTCTTCAACAGTATTGATACCTGCCCGTTTTAAGCAGTTATAAGAACGAACTGACAGTTCCAATTCATCAATACTCATTTCCAATACTTTTTCTTTCTCATCGTCTTCTTTCTCTACCATAACCTCTGCGGTCTTGGCATTCTCAGACAAATCAATGAAAAGACTTAAATGTTCGCTAAGTACTTTTGCAGCAAGACTAACGGCTTCGTCAGGAATAAGTGTACCATTGGTGTAGACATCCAATGTCAGCTTATCAAAATCAGTAATCTGACCTACACGAGTGTTATCTATGGTTATGTTCACTCTTTCAACCGGTGTATAAATTGAATCTACTGCAATAATGCCAATAGGTAAATCGTCAGTCTTATTCTTGTCAGAGCTTACATATCCTCTACCCTTTGTAATTGTCAATTCCATATATAATTTGGTATCTTTGCCGCTTAAGGTAGCAATAACAAGCTCAGGATTCATGATTTCAATATCCTGATCAACCTGAATGTCAGCCGCACGTACAACACCTTCACCTTCATATTCAATGTATGCGGTCTTAGGCTCGTTCGTATCGCTGTTATTCTTAATCGCAAGGCTCTTGATATTCATGATAATTTCAGTAACATCTTCTTTTACACCCGGAATGGAACTGAACTCATGCAAAACACCTTCAATTTTCACCTGACTTACAGCCGCACCGGGTAAAGAAGAAAGCATAATTCTTCTCAAAGAGTTACCAAGGGTAATACCGTAACCTCTTTCAAGGGGTTCCACTACAAATTTACCGTATTTTTTATCTTCAGAGATTTCAACAACCTCAATATTTGGTCTTTCAAAATCGAACACCGAAAATACCCTCCTTTACGAACAATATGAAACAACTTATCTTTTATGGTATTATTTAGAATACAACTCAACGATAAGCATTTCGTTTACGGGAACATCTATCATTTCTCTCGTAGGAAGATACTTTACGGTTCCCTTGAACGCTTCCTGATCTACATCAAGCCATTCAGGTACCAGTCTTCCACCTGTTATTTCAAGGATATCTTTATATCTCTGTAGACTTCTGGATTTTTCCCTTACTTCAATCACATCTCCAGCCTTAACCAGATATGACGGTATATTAACAGGTTTTCCGTTTACCAGAAAATGTTTGTGTCCAACGACCTGTCTGGCCTCTCTTCTGGTTCTTGCAAAGCCCATTCTGAAAACAACGCTGTCCAGCCTGCTTTCCAGCATAACCATCAGGTTTTCACCTGTCATGCCTTTCATCCTGTCGGCCTTTTCATAATAATTTCTGAAGGGTTTCTCCAATACTCCGTAAATGAATTTAGCTTTCTGCTTTTCACGCAGCTGAAGACCATATTCACTTACTTTCTTACCAGCTCTTGCTGAAGTTCTTTTTGATTTCTTATCGTATCCTAAATAAGTAGGATCTAAATCAAGGGATCTGCATCTTTTTAATACAGGTACTCTGTTTACTGCCATATTCGGCTCCTTTCTGAGAGGGGTTACCTCTCCTTCAGATTCTGCTGCATCGCAGAACTCTGTTGTTTACAGCATCTCTCTGTTAAAGCAGATGATACTTTCATCCAACTCTTATTAACGTTACGAAATATTTGTTTTAGACACGACGGCGTTTAGGCGGACGACATCCATTATGCGGTACCGGCGTTACGTCACGGATACTTGTTACTTCCAGTCCACACGCCTGAAGTGCACGAATAGCAGCTTCGCGGCCTGAACCCGGACCTTTTACCATAACATCAACTGTCTTTAAACCATGAACTAAAGCAGCTTTAGTAGCTGTCTCAGCCGCCATCTGCGCTGCATATGGAGTAGATTTCCTTGAACCTCTAAAACCAAGACCGCCTGCACTTGCCCAGCTTAAAGCATTACCTTCGTTATCTGTCAATGTAACGATTGTATTGTTAAAAGAGGACTGAATATGTGCCTGTCCATGTTCAACGTTTTTCTTTACACGCTTTTTTGTTACTTTTTTTGCAACTTTTTTAGCCATAATAAACTAACCTACTTTCTCATAAAATTATTTCTTCTTATTTGCAACTGTACGCTTCGGACCTTTTCTTGTTCTTGCATTGGTCTTTGTTTTCTGACCACGAACAGGAAGTCCTTTTCTGTGACGGATTCCTCTATAGCATCCGATTTCCTGAAGTCTCTTGATATTTAAGGCAACTTCTCTTCTCAAATCACCTTCTACCATGTAATCCTTATCAATTACCTCGGAAATTCTCTTTACTTCATCATCCGTCAATTCTCTGACACGAGTGTCAGGATTAACATTTGCTGCTGCCAGAATTTTGTTTGAGCTTACTCTGCCAATACCATAGATATATGTCAGACCAATCTCTACACGTTTCTCTCTGGGTAAGTCAACACCTGCAATACGAGCCATTTACGTTTCCTCCATTTTCTGTACAGACATACTGTACTTTTGTTACTAATTGATTGAGGCAGATTCTGCCCAGCCGGATTAAAAACCAGCCTTTCCAAACATGTGGTATCAAAAAGTAATCTCCTATAGGCTCTTCCATCTATATAAAATCAGTTGGACAAGAACCCCTTTTCATCAAAATTCACATCTGATAAAAATGATAGGGATTAACCTTGTACCTGTTTGTGTTTTGGATTTTCACAGATAACTCTGATCTTTCCTTTTCTTTTAATGACTTTGCACTTTTCGCAAATCGGTTTTACTGATGATCTAACCTTCACGTTAAACCC
This sequence comes from Lachnospiraceae bacterium, assembly GCA_029062885.1. GTDB lineage: Bacteria > Bacillota > Clostridia > Lachnospirales > Lachnospiraceae > UBA3282. The sequence continues at coordinate 13,191 of JAIDPH010000152.1, read as the reverse complement.
TCCTTTCAAAAAAGACCGCTTTATATTATATCACGGAGGTACTACTCTTTCAAGTATTTCTTTAATAATTTACCATTATTTTCTTACTTTTTTCCTATTTATCACGCCAGATAATCCTGCCTTTGGAAAGGTCATAAGGCGATAACTCTAAAGTCACTTTATCGCCCGGTAAGATACGAATAAAATTCTGACGCAGCTTACCGCTTATATGTGCCAATACTACATGCCCATTCTCCAGCTCTACCTGAAACATTGTATTGGGTAACTTTTCAATAACTGTTCCTTCAATTTCAATCACGTCGGCTTTTGACATCTGCTACCTCCCATTTTCTTTAACTTACCTATCTGCCTTATACCGTTTTATTAACTTCCGGATTTCTATATCATCTGCCAGACCTGCCTTGATTCGCTCAACGAAGCCCGCCTCCGGACACTTTTTAATAATTTGAATATGTTTCTTATTCTTTTTCTTTGGTTTCAATAATTTTCTGGTTTCACCGTCAACTAAATATACATATTCCGTATCTTCATTTATAATGACATAAATAATACCTTTATCATGGCCGGCCTTAGAACCGGCAAGCATTCCTATCATATCTGTAACCCTCTATATGCCTCGGACTTATATTTCGTGAAGCGTCAGGATTTCCGGTTCGCCTTCAGTGATTAAAATCGTATTCTCATAATGTGCAGAATACGCACCGTCTGCAGTTACGACGGTCCACTCGTCATCCAGCCACCTTACATCTCCTGTACCCATATTAATCATCGGTTCTATCGCCAATGTCATTCCCGGCTGCAGCAGTAAGCCTTTACGCTTCTGTGCAAAATTGGGTATCTGTGGGTCTTCATGCAGCTTAGTCCCGATGCCGTGACCTACCAAATCTCTTACTATTCCATAGCCATGAGCAGTAACATAAGCGTCTATAGCATTGGAAATATCATAAAGATGATTCCCTGCTTTTGCCATTTTAATCCCTTCAAAAAAGCTCTGCCTCGTTATGGTGATCAATTTCTCAGCTTCAGGACTGATACTTCCTACAGCATATGTTCTGGCAGCATCCGAGTGATATCCTTTATAAATAAGTCCGGCATCTAAGCTTACAATATCTCCCTCTTTTAAAATATGGTCTTCACGTGGTATACCATGCACGACCTCTTCATTCACAGAAACACATACAGAAGCCGGAAACCCCTGATAATTAAGGAAATTAGGAATACAGTCATGACTTCGTATCAGGTTCTCGGCAAGCTTATCAATATCCTTAGTGGATATGCCCGGACGAATCGCCTTTCCCAGCTCATCATGCACAATTTCAAGCAATTTTCCCGCTTCCCGCATCAAATCTATTTCTCTTCCGGATTTAATTGTAACAGCCATCCTGACATCCATACCACCTTTCTGCCTAACAAAACACCTTCGGCGATTCTTATGCCAAGAGCGTAGTGATTGCGGTAAATACGTCTTTCATATCCATTGTTCCGTCAACCGTTCTAAGCACGCCCTGTTTTGTATAAAAATCAATCAGAGGCTGTGTCTGCTTATGATACACGTCAAGACGGTTCTTTACCGTTTCTTCCTTATCATCATCACGCTGCACCAGCTCCTTACCGCATTTATCACATATTCCCTCCTTTTTCGGTGGAATATGCTCTATATGGTATGTCGCACCGCATGCAAGACATGCGCGTCTTCCTGACATTCTTCTGATGATATTTTCATCCGGTACATCTACATTGATTGCGTAGTCGATTTTTTCGCCAAGCTCTGTTATGGCTTTATCTAAAACCTCTGCCTGTGGAATCGTTCTGGGAAAACCATCCAGAACATAACCGTTTTTACAATCAGCCTGCGCAACTCGGTCCAATAGAATCTTAACCGTCAGTTCATCGGGAACTAACAATCCATGATCCATATACTTCTTAGCTTCCATTCCAAGCTCAGTACCTTTTTTTACATTTTCTCTAAAAATATCGCCAGTTGAAATATGAGGTATATCATACTTATCAGCAATCATCTGCGCCTGTGTACCCTTTCCGGCTCCTGGCGCACCCAACATAATAATTTTCATATTATTAACTGTCTCCTCTCCATGCCTGCAAGTTTGCGTCTAAGACACTCGAAGAATCGCCTAAGCGATTCTCCGTATAAGTTTCAGCTGTCTAATAATTTAATCATTCAAAAATCCTTTATAATTACGTACCAGCATCTGAGATTCAATCTGCTTTACAGTCTCTAAAACAACACTCACGATGATGATAAGGCTTGTTCCGCCGAAGGATACGCTTGCTTTAAAGATACCATTAAAGAAATACGGCAATACGCATACTATTGTAAGTCCGATAGCTCCGATAAAGATAATATAATTCAATATCTTAGTCAGATAATCGCTGGTAGGCTTACCGGGGCGGATACCGGGAATAAAACCACCCTGCTTCTTCATATTTTCTGCAACCTCAAGCGGATTGAATGTAATTGATGTATAGAAATACGCAAAGAGGATCACCAATACAACATATACCACCAATCCAATAGAATAAATCGGCTGCTTGGGATTACACCAGTAATTCGAGTTTAATCCGCGTAAAATCTCAGCCCAAATTCCTGTTCCGCTGATATTTGCAAAAGAGCAGATAAAAACCGGAAGCTGCATAATCGAAGATGCAAATATAACAGGAATAACACCGGAAGTATTAATTTTCAAGGGAATGTTGGAGGACGAACCGCCGACCATCTTTCTTCCCTGCATCTTTTTTGCATACTGTACCGGAATCTTCCTTACTCCATCATTTAAGATAATTACAAGGACAACCATTCCTACAATAACTGCCAGAATAATTACGGCAGCCACAACAGCCTTTGCAATCGGTCTGTTCAGAACAAACTGCTCAAATAATGTAGCGATGTCCTGCGGCATACGGGAAAGAATATTAATCGTCAGTACTATGGAAATACCATTTCCGACTCCTTTTTCCGTAATCCTTTCACCAATCCACATAAGGAACGCACTTCCTGCAGTCAATGCGGCAACAACCGTTATGATGTTGAAGACATTGTACACTTCCAGAAGTCCCTGACGACCGAAGCCAATCGCCATAGCTGACGATTCAAGCAGAGCAAGTCCGATTGTTACATAACGTGTAATTGATGCAATTTTCTTTCTTCCATCTTCTCCATCACGCTGCATTTCTTCCAGTTTAGGAATCGCAATTGTCAGAAGCTGCATAATAATTGAAGACGTAATATATGGAGTAATATTCAATGCAAAGACGGACATATTTAAAAATGAACCGCCTGTAAAAGCATCGAAGAAATTAAATGCGTCGCCGGTCTGCGCTTCAAACCATCTTGCAAAATAGCTCCTGTCAACGCCGGGAACCGGCAGCTGTGATCCAAAACGAATCACAACCAACATTACAAACGTAAAGAAAATTTTTGTCCTTATTTCTTTAATCTTGAAAGCATTTTTTAGGGTAGTAAACATTACATCACCTCTGCTGTTCCACCAAGCGCCTCGATTTTTTCCTTTGCAGAAGCGCTGAAGGCATTAACCTTTACATTGAGCTTCTTAGTCAATTCTCCATTTCCGAGTATTTTAACTCCGTCGCGGGGATTTCTAACTATCCTCTTCTCTATCAATGCATCTACATCAACTGTAGCGCCATTGTCAAATACTTCTAATGCGCTAAGATTGACTGCAACTATATCCTTAGAGTTCCTGCACTTAAATCCTCTCTTAGGAAGACGTCTGTACAAAGGCATCTGACCACCTTCAAAGCCTACTCTTGGTGCTCCTGAACGAGCTTTCTGTCCTTTATGGCCTTTTCCGGCTGTCTTTCCGTTTCCTGACGCGTGCCCACGACCTCTTCTAAAATTATCACTGTGTTTGGAACCTTCTGCAGGTCTTAAATTTGATAATTCCATCTTATTAGCTATGCTCCTTTCTCTGTTGGCAATTTCATACCCATGTCAACATGGGTATATTCACAAATTTCCAACGAATGTTATGCTTCCTCAACCTTGACCATATGTCTTACCTTTTGAATCTGTCCTCTTGTAGCTCCATTATCTGGTAATTCAACAGTCTGACCTATTTTTCTAAGTCCCATCGCGGTTATTGTTGCTCTTGCCTTTGGAACCTGCCCAATTTTAGATTTAATCAAGGTTATTTTAAGTTTGCCTGTATTTGCAGTTTTAGCGGCACTCTCAGCCTTAACAGTCTTCGCAGTTTTTTCTGTTTTCACTGCTTTTTCAGCTTTAACTGCTTTTTCTGTTTTAACTGCCTTTTCAGCTTTAGCTGCCTTTTCTGTCTTAGCTTCTTTCTCGGCTGCAGACGCTTTTACTGTCTTAGCAGCTTTTTCTGTTTTAGCCGTTTTAGCTGCCTCAGATTTTTTTTCTGTTGTAGCTGCTTTCGCTGTTTTCTCTGCCATCTTTTTTCTCCTTTCCAATCGTGCTCTATGACGTAACTTCTTCTACAGATTTGCCACGGTTCTTAGCTACCTCTTCAGGAGTCTTTAACTGGCTCAGTCCTGCAATTGTCGCAAGCACTACATTCTGCTTATTGTTAGAACCCAAAGATTTCGTACGGATATTTGAAATACCTGCAAGTTCGCATACAACACGCGCAGGACCTCCGGCGATAATACCTGTACCTTCAGGAGCTCTTTTCAGCAATACGGAAGCTGAACCAAATTTTCCGATAAAATCATGTGTAATACTATGATTAGCATCCAGTGCAACAGAAACCAAATGCTTAATTGCATCTTCTTTTCCTTTACGAATCGCTTCCGGAATTTCAGTTGCTTTTCCCAGACCTGCGCCTACATGCCCATTGTTATCGCCAACAACTACCAAAGCAGTGAAACGGAAGTTACGACCACCTTTTACAACCTTGGTAACGCGCTTAATAGTTACAACTTTTTCAGTCAATTCCAACTGACTGGCATCAATGATTGTGCGTCTCATGTGATTATGTCTCCCCTCCTAAAATTCTAATCCGGCTTCTCTGGCTGCATCTGCTAATGCTTTGATTTTACCATGATATATATAGCCGCCTCTATCAAAAACAACTGCCTTAATACCTTTTTCAACTGCTCTCTTGGCAATTACCGTTCCTACATATGCTGCTGCATCAACGTTATTGGTTTTTTCAATTTCAGCCTTTACATCTTTTTCAAGTGTAGACGCTGCAACTAATGTTTTTCCAACTGTATCGTCAATAATTTGAGCATACATATGATTATTACTTCTGAATACAGCCAAACGTGGTCTCTGCGTAGTTCCACTCAAATGGTTACGCATTCTTCTGTGTTTCTTAACACGGATTTTTTGTCTTGATTCTTTTCTAACCATTTTCATACTCTCCTTATCTGTTATTTCTTACCAGTCTTACCAACTTTACGTCTGATTGTTTCATCAGCATACTTAATACCTTTGCCTTTGTATGGCTCCGGTCTTCTCTTATCTCTGATATCAGCAGCGAATTGGCCAACTTTTTCTTTATCAATACCTTTAACGATGATTACATTCTGTCCTTCTACAACAGTCTCAACACCCTCGGGATCAGTCATCTCAACCGGATGAGAATAACCCAGATTTAAAGTCAGAACTTTTCCGGATTTGGATGCTCTGTAACCAACACCGTTAACTTCCAGTTTCTTTTCAAATCCTTCGGTAACACCAACTACCATATTATGAAGCAATGATCTTGTCAAGCCGTGAAAAGATTTCATTCTCTTCAAATCATTCGGTCTTGAAACTACTACTTCTGCACCTTCTGCCTTGATTTCCATCTCAGCAGGAAACACTCTTTCAAGAGTTCCCTTAGGACCTTTTACAGTCACTTTATTATTTTCTGCAACTTCTACAGTTACTCCTGCAGGAATTGCGATTGGCATTCTTCCTATACGTGACATGCCCGTACCTCCTATTTTTTATTAATTCTTTTTGGCTTTTTACCACACAAAGGCCAAAACTTCACCACCTACCTGAAGTTCTCTCGCCTTCTTATCTGTCATAACGCCTTTGTTTGTAGAAATGATTGCAATACCAAGACCGCCCAGAACCTTAGGTAAGTCTTCTTTACCAACATATAAACGAAGACCCGGTTTGGAAATTCTCTTAAGACCGGAAATGATTCTCTCATTCTTATCCTCACCATACTTTAATGTAATATGGATTGTTTTGAAGCTTCCGTCTTCAATCATATCGAATTTTTTAATATAACCTTCATCCAGCAGAATCTGCGCGATTGCTAATTTCATTTTGGATGACGGTACATCTACTGTATCATGTTTTGCAGTAATTGCATTACGGATTCTTGTAAGCATATCTGCAATAGGATCGCTCATTGTCATTTGAATTGCCTCCTCTCTTTTTTACCAACTAGCTTTACGAACGCCAGGAATCTGACCTTTATATGCTAACTCACGGAAGCAAATTCTGCAAATTCCGTATTTTCTTAAATAAGCATGTGGACGACCACAGATTTTGCAGCGATTGTATTCTCTTGAAGAGAATTTAGGCTTGCGCTGCTGTTTTATCTTCATTGCTGTCTTAGCCATGAATTTACCTCCTTTTATTTAGCGAATGGCATATTGAACAATCTTAATAATTCACGAGCTTCTTCATCGGTCTGGGCAGTTGTTACTATAATAACATCCATACCTCTTACCTTATCAATCTTATCATACTCTATTTCAGGGAAAATAAGCTGCTCTTTAATTCCTAAAGCATAGTTTCCTCTACCGTCAAAAGAGTTGGGATTAACACCTCTAAAGTCACGCACACGAGGCAGTGCAAGGTTTACCAAACGGTCAAGGAACTCATACATCTTATCACCACGAAGAGTTGTCTTACATCCAATTGCCTGACCTTCTCTTATTTTGAAGTTAGCGATGGAATTCTTAGCCTTGGTAATGATTGCTTTCTGTCCTGTGATTGTTTCCATATCACTTATTGCAGATTCCAAAACTTTTGCATTTTCTTTCGCCTCACCAACGCCCATGTTGATTACGATCTTTTCAAGTTTCGGAACTTCCATGACATTTTTATATCCAAACTTTTTGATCATGGCATCCATGATCTCGTCTTTATACATATCTTTAAGCCTACTCAACTTTTTAGACCTCCTTCCTTAGAATCAATCAACAATGTCGCCTGTGGATTTTGCAAAACGGACTTTTTTACCGTTTTCAATCTTAAAACCAATCCTTGTCGGCTTTCCTTTGTGTACATACATAACATTGGAAATATCAATTGGAGCTTCTTTCTGAACAATACCACCATTCTGATTAGCCGCCGAAGGTTTTTCATGTTTTGTAATCTTATTGATTCCCTCAACTAAGACTCTTCCGTTTTTCCTGTCTATGGAAACTACTTTACCTTCTTTGTCCTTGTCTTTACCGGCAATTACCTTAACAGTATCACCTTTTTTAATCTTCAATGTTGACATACCGGCACCTCCTATAATACTTCCGGAGCCAGTGAAACAATTTTCATAAACTGTTTATCACGAAGCTCTCTTGCTACTGGTCCAAAAATACGGGTTCCTCTCGGAGTCTTGTCATCTTTGATGATAACAGCAGCATTTTCGTCAAATCTGATATATGAACCGTCTTTACGGCGTGTGCCTTTTACAGTGCGCACAACTACGGCTTTTACAACATCGCCTTTTTTTACAACACCGCCTGGTGTTGCATCTTTAACAGTAGCAACGATAATATCGCCGATGCGAGCATATCTTCTTGTAGATCCACCCATGACTCTGATACACAGAAGCTCTTTAGCACCAGTATTATCAGCTACTTTAAGTCTGCTTTCCTGTTGAATCATACTACCTTTCTCCTTCTCTTTATTGCTATTTTACCTTCTCGACGATTTCAACAAGTCTCCATCTCTTATCCTTAGATAAAGGCCTTGTTTCCATTACTTTAACTGTATCGCCAATGCTGCACTCATTCTTCTCATCATGCGCTTTCAGCTTGTAAGTTCTTTTTACGATTTTGCCGTAAAGTGGATGCTTAACATGGTCTTCAATCGCTACTACAATCGTCTTATCCATCTTATTACTGGTTACTTTACCAGTACGCGTTTTTCTCAAATTTCTTTCCACGACTCATTCTCCTTTCAGTTAGCTGCTTTTGCTTTCTGCGTAATTACTGTCTGAATTCTCGCAATGTTTCTTCTTACTTCTTTAATTCTTGCCGTATTGTCTAACTGATTTGTTGCGTTCTGGAATCTCAAATTGAAAAGTTCTTTCTTAGCATCTACCAGTTCCTGTGCTAATTCTGCATCTGATTTCTTCTGCAAATCTTCTACATACTTATTAGTTTTCATTTGATACACCGCCTTCCAAGTCTGCTTTAGAAACTATTTTACATTTACATGGAAGCTTATGTGTTGCAAGACGTAACGCCTCTTTTGCAACTTCTTCATTCACTCCTGCTAACTCAAACATTACACGTCCAGGCTTAACAACTGCTACCCAGTATTCCAGAGTACCTTTTCCGGAACCCATACGTGTTTCTGCCGGTTTCGCCGTTACCGGCTTATCCGGGAAAATCTTAATCCAGACTTTACCGCCACGCTTAACGTAACGTGTTATTGCAATACGTGCTGCTTCTATCTGGTTAGATTTAATCCAACATGGTTCCAGTGCTACAATACCCCACTCTCCGTAGGTAATTGTGTTACCACGGGAAGCCTTACCTCTCATGGAACCGCGGAATTGTTTACGACGTTTTACTCTTTTTGGCATTAACATTATTTATCGCTCCCTTCCTTATTAGATTTCGTAGGAAGTACCTCGCCTTTGTAAATCCATACCTTGACGCCGACTTTACCATAAGTTGTATCCGCTTCTGCAAAGCCGTAATCAATATCAGCTCTTAAAGTCTGAAGCGGAATAGTACCGTCACTATAGAACTCTGTACGAGCCATATCTGCTCCGCCAAGACGTCCTGAACATGCAGTCTTAATACCAAGTGCGCCTGCCTTCATCGTTCTTCCCATGCAGGATTTCATAGCACGTCTGAACGATACACGATTCTCCAGCTGCTGCGCAATATTTTCTGCAACGAGCTGTGCATCTCTGTCAGGTCTCTTGATTTCCTTAATATCTACTAAAACTTTCTTACTGGTGACTTTGGAAAGTTCTTTTTTGGTAACCTCAATCTCATTACCGCCCTTACCGATTACTACACCGGGTTTAGCAGTATGAATAATTACTTTTACCCTGTCCGATGCTCTTTCAATTTCAATTTTGGACACACCGGCATTGTATAATTTTTTCTTCAAGTATTTTCTGATGTTGTAATCTTCTACTAAAAAGTCAGAAAATTCAGCATCTGCATACCATTTAGAATCCCAATCTTTAATAACACCGACTCTGAGGCCGTGAGGATTAACTTTCTGTCCCATGTTCTTCTCCTTCCTATATCATTCCTATCTTTCATCCAGAACGACCGTAATATGGCTCATTCTCTTTTCAATCCTGTAAGCGCTTCCACGTGCTCTTGGTTTAATTCTTTTCATGGTCGGTCCTTTATTCGCAAAACACTCAGCAACATAAAGGTTTTCTGCATTCATTCCATTATTGTTCTCTGCATTTGCTATTGCTGATTCCAATAATTTCTTAATAAGACCGGACGCATACCTTGGATTGTACTCCAAAATGCCCAATGCCGTATTTACATCCTTGCCTCGGATAGCGTCTAATACGAAACAAGCTTTCTGAACAGACACTCTGGCATAGGATAACTTTGCAGAAGGTCTGGTATCCTTATTCGCATTTCTTTCTCTTTTTATCTGGGATCTATGTCCTTTAGCCATAGATAAAACCTCCTTTCAATTTATCGAACTTTTAACGGACCTTAGACTTCTTTTCGTCCTTATCATGTCCCCTGTAAGTTCTGGTTGCAACGAACTCACCGAGCTTATGTCCAACCATATCTTCCGTAACATATACAGGCACATGCTTTCTTCCATCATGAACGGCAAATGTATGCCCTACAAAAGATGGGAAAATAGTAGAACGGCGTGACCAAGTCTTGATGACCTGTTTCTGGCCTGATGCATTCATAGCATCTACTTTTTTCAATAAGCTTGCATCTGCAAATGGTCCTTTTTTCAGTGATCTAGCCATGATCTTTCCTCCTAAATTTTTATATAACTCACTCGTTAGCCTTTAATAGCTTTGCCGTCTCGTCTTCTTACAATCAGCTTGTTAGACGCTTTCTTCTTCTTACGCGTCTTTAAGCCAAGTGCAGGCTTGCCCCATGGTGTACATGGTCCCGGACGTCCTATCGGAGCCCTTCCTTCACCACCGCCGTGCGGATGGTCGTTAGGGTTCATGACTGAACCGCGGACTGTCGGGCGTATGCCCATATGACGTTTACGTCCCGCCTTACCAATCTTAATCAGGTTATGATCCGAATTGCCTACATTACCTATTGTTGCCCTGCATACAATCGGAACCATTCTCATTTCACCGGAAGGCAGTCTCAAAGTTGCGTACTTTCCTTCTTTTGCCATCAACTGTGCGCCGTTTCCTGCGGAACGAACCAACTGTCCGCCTTTTCCCGGATATAATTCAACATTGTGAATAACTGTACCTACCGGGATTTCAGATAACGGAAGGCAGTTTCCAATTCTTACTTCCGCTCCCGGTCCGTTCATGACCTTCATGCCGTCTGTTAATCCTTCCGGTGCGAGAATATATGCTTTCTCACCATCTTCATAACAGATCAATGCTATATTTGCAGTCCTGTTAGGGTCATATTCAATACCTATTACTGTTGCAGAAATTCCATCTTTCTTTCTCTTGAAATCAACATCTCTATACAGTCTTCTGCTTCCACCGCCACGGTGTCTGACTGTTATCTTACCTTGATTATTACGTCCGGAATTCTTTTTAAGAGAAGTACAAAGAGCCTTTTCAGGTGTCTTCTTTGTAATCTCAGAGAAATCAGAACCGGTCATATTACGTCTGGAAGGTGTATACGGGTTATATTTCTTAATTCCCATGATCTTTCTCCTTTACTCAATTGTTATTAATCAGTTAGCTTTTATAAGCCTGCAAAAATCTCTATATCCTTGCTGTCTTCTGTCAATTGAACGATAGCTTTTTTGGTTTTGGCTGTCTTGCCATATACCATACCACGTCTTTTGGTCTTGCCGTCAAGGTTCATGGTATTTACCTTTGCCACCTTGGTTCCCTCGAACATCTTCTCAACAGCCTCTTTGATTTGAGTCTTATTTGCTTCCGGATGAACCAGAAAAGTGTATTTTTTATCGCTCATGCCTGCCATACTTTTTTCTGTAATAACCGGTTTGAGGATCACATCATAATACTCGATTGCTGCCATTATGCATACACCTCCTCAATATTAGCTACCGCATCCTTGGTGATGACTACGGTATCGTATTTCATGATATCATATACATTAATCGTGCTCTTTATTTCTTTCGCTTCACCTGCTGCCTCGATCATAACGTAGGAAGTGTGAACCGTAGGAATATTTCTTGCAGAACAGATTATATTCTTATCAATAGCTGCTGTTATTACCAAAGCCTTACTTACATTAAGATTATCAAGAACCTTCTTGAAATCTTTTGTCTTTATTGCATCAAGCTTAAGTTCGTCAAGTACAATAAATTTGTTTGCCTGTACTCTGCTTGTCAATGCGGATTTAATAGCCGCTCTCTTTTCCTTCTTATTCAGCTTAAAAGAATAATCTCTCGGAACAGGAGCGAATACTACGCCGCCGCCTTTCCATTGTGGAGATCTGATAGAGCCCTGTCTTGCATGACCGGTTCCTTTCTGTCTCCAAGGCTTTCTTCCGCCGCCGGATACTTCCGAACGGGTTTTTGCTTTCTGCGTTCCCTGACGGTTATTCGCAAGCTGCTGAACAACTGCCATATGCACTAAATGTTCATTGACCTTAACGCCAAAGACCGCATCGTTTAAATCAATCTTGCCAACTTCTTTACCTTCCATATTAAAAACAGATACGTTTGCCATCTGAATGGTCCTCCTTTCATCTGTGACGCAGCGTCACTACCTCGCCTCGACCTTAGTTGTTTCTTTGATTGTTACCAAGCCTTTACGAGGTCCCGGTATAGCGCCTTTTACAAGGAGCAGATTCTTTTCTGCATCAACTCTTACTATCGTAAGGTTCTGAACGGTTACCCTTACGCAGCCCATGTGTCCGGGCATTCCTTTTCCTTTAAATACTCTACTCGGTGAAGAACAAGCACCATTGGAACCCTGATGACGATGGAATTTGGAACCGTGAGTCATAGGTCCTCTGTGCTGACCGTGTCTCTTAATGGCGCCCTGGAATCCTTTTCCTTTGGAAATCGCAGTTGCGTCAACTCTGTCACCTGCTTCAAATATATCCGCTTTAATTTCGCTTCCAAGCGTATATTCTTCTGCATTATCAAGCTTTAACTCTCTTACAAATCTCTTGCATGAAACGCCGGCCTTATCAAAATGACCTTTCTCTGCCTTATTAACGCCGTGTCTGTGGATAACTTCTTTCTTACCGCTCTTGTCCTTGTTGACAATCTTTTCTTTCTTGTCCACAAAACCGACCTGAACTGCACTGTAACCATCATTCTCAACTGTTTTGATCTGTGTTACCGCACACGGGCCTGCCTGAAGTACTGTTACAGGCGTTAAGCTTCCGTCTTCATTGAAGATTTGAGTCATTCCGACTTTTGTTGCTAAAATCGCTTTTTTCATTTCTTTACCTCCTGTGATTCTACAGCGGATCGGAATTATCCCCGATCATACTAGTAGGGGTGTTATTTAGTTTTCATTTTGATATCGATATACACGCCGACCGGCATTTCCAGTCTCTGCAGTGCATCAACAGTCTTCGGTGTGGGAGCAATGATATCGATGAGTCTCTTGTGGGTTCTCTGCTCGAACTGCTCTCTGGAATCTTTGTACTTATGAACCGCTCTTAAGATTGTAACTACTTCCTTTTTAGTAGGAAGGGGTACCGGTCCGCTTACCTGAGATCCGTTTTTCTTAACTGTTTCGATGATTTTTTTGGCAGATGCATCAACCAACTGATGATCATAAGCTTTTAATGTGATTCGCATTATTTGACTTGCCATAAAAAAAGTCGCCTCCTTTTCGCACTTTTAAGTTCTAAGTACGACAAGCGGTGACTGTACACTCT
>JAIDPH010000151.1 GCA_029062885.1 Lachnospiraceae bacterium | reverse complement strand
ATTCTATATATTAATATTTTTATTGACTTTTTTAAATAAAAAAGAAAATGCAGAAGCCGGAAAGATAAGCGATTATGAGGAAGAAATAGAAAATAATGGCTTCAGAACAAGCACAGAAGGGATGACGGTGGAAGAAGTTAATGACTATCTTTTAGTAGTACGAGATTGCTTGCGGTTTGATAAGCAAGATAATAATCCTTTTGTACCTATAATGGATAAATTGAATCAACTGTATATGGGAGAGGAGGTTGTTCATTCTTTTAGGGTGAATCAACAAAAAGGAGATGTTTTTATAGGGACTGTAACATGCTCACACCATGGAGACTATATATTGCCATATCACTTTCGTGGACTTGTACCGGAGCAGACAACATTTGAGTTCATTATAAAGAAAAACTGGGAAATAGAAGTATTAGAAGATACTGTTAATAGCGCAGAACCGGATTATTTAGTAACTTTTCCCAGACAGATGTCTTATCATATGAACGATTATACCATTCAGGAATATGAAAGTTCATGGACAGATGAAGAGAGTGGAATGGAATTCAAGATAACCTATCCCTTTCTGGTAGAAGCAGGAGAGGAAACATGGAATAAGTGGGAAGCGGTGAATGCTTCCATCCGTGACGTATCAGCCCTATGGATGCTTGAACTGGAGAAGACGGGGCCTGATGTGGTAGAGATTACATATTCGATAAAGACATTGGATGATGAATTATTCAGTATTCTTTTTACAGGTAAAGGAAAAGAAGATACGTACCAATTCGGAGCAACCGTATCGTTGAGGATAGGAGAAATTCTGCCGTTTGATGCAATATCAGAGATAGAATATGGGAATGAAATGGTGTTTAGTGACTATGACTATTATATCATGAACCGGAGAATCTATGTAATCGGATTAAATGGAAGAATCGCCTATAATGGCAGGTTGGAATATCAGCCATATCACTGGGAAACAAAGGTGGAGGAGATATATGACGATACTGGAGTGATGATAGGTTATGTATCCTTCAAGTATCCGGTATTGGATTCCGATGATAGCGGAGCAAAAGCTGTCAATAGTGCAATTACGGAGGATGTGGAGCAGCTCTATGAAGAAATTATGGATACATTTACACAGGCAGCATTGAAAGCTGCGGATTATGTGAGGGATTTATATCATCAGGGCGGGCAGGAAGAATATGAGCATAATATGAATTTATGGAAAGAATGGGGAGGGAATTACGGATTGTTTATATCCGGGAGCATTGTAAAAAACAATTATGGCAAATTTGGTGTCAAGTATGAGCTGTATGGAACCGGAATGCAATCAGAGTATGCGGAAGAAAGTATATGTATATATCAGCTAAAAGATGGTGAAATATTGGAGGGAAAAGAGTATCTTGATGATATGATAAAGAATATATATTCTTCTTGTGAAACGAGTCAGTGAGGGAGGCTCCGTATGAAAAGCGATAAAGCGATAGATTTTAAGAAGACAATTATTTTCCTGATTGTTTTTGTGGTTGCTGTATTTACTAATAAAAAATGGAATAAGCAGGATGCTTTTATAGAGTCGCAGGTAGAGATACAGGAAGTTGAATGGCAGGTTAAAGAGGATGATGAGACGGCGATAGGAAGCAACCTGTTTTATGGCAGCAGTATTGCAGAAGGAAATAATTCTATTTATGCACTGGACTTAGGTAGATATGGTGGTAAGCCGGTGAGTGAAGATGAGTGTTGCAATATATATCAGATGAAGGAGGGGGAGTGGGATGTATTTGTATATAAGCCTCCGTATGGAACTTACGATGAGAATTTAATAACTAGTTTAGTACATTTGGATGGATTTATTTACTTTGCGCTAAAGGAAGATCATACAGACGTAGGTAAAACAAAAGAAGAAAGTTATATATACAAGGTTTCAGAAGATGATGAATATGACAGCTTCGACAGACCATTAGAGTTTTGGCTGTCATGTGATAAGAATTTCTATATTTATGAAGGAGAAATATATTTTAAGCTTTATAAAAACGGAACCCGCTATTTTTATAAAGCTAATCTTAATGGAGAGAATAAGGAAGAGCTATATTTTGATAGCCAGGAGGATTCTTCTAATTATGACTATACAGTTGGCGGGGGCTGCCTTTACATAAAAAAAAGGAATCAGATATTGGGAATTAATTTAGAGACTGGGGTAAGAAAACGTTTTAAAACGGATGCAGAACATATAGAAGGTATGTTTTATGAAAAAGGAAGATTATATATTTACGATTCTGAAAACGGCGAAGTCTGGCAGATTGATGTAAGAACAGGAGATGAGTTAAAGCTCATTGAAGGTAAAATACTGATGGACTGTGTATGGATTCATGACGGTTATCTGTATTATGTGGAGGGTGAAGAAAAACAGGAAGGATTCCGCTGTAAGTTAAAAGCACTAAACGTAATGACAGGAAAAACCATATTATGGGAGTATGCCATTTTTGACAAGCAGCCTTGCAGCGCAGGGCTGGAAGTGGTGGGAAATCGTGTGATGGCAAGCTTTTGTGAAAAAGAAGAAGATGGAACAGAAGAATATAAATATTTTGAGAAAGAAATCAGTGAGATAGCTAATGCAGAAGATAAGACAATCTGGGAAATACTGTGCGAAGAAAGAACAGAGGGTGAAGAAAAGACCATAGTGTTACAGGAAGGATTTCAAGAAGATGATTGGCAGATAGAGCAGGATGATGAAACGGCAATAGGATATAATTTTACCCATTCTGCAATAAGTGCGGAGGGAAATGGATGTATTTACAGCACAGACATAGAAAAATACGGTGGGAAACTTATGGGAGAAGACGGAGAAGATAATTATGCCAATATATACCGATTAAAAGATGGGAAATGGGAATTATTTGTATCGAATCCCACGATAGAAGAAGACCCCTGGTGGGCTGAAATATCAGTATACAATCTGGCATATTATGATGGATATCTATATTATGTCCTGTTAAGGGATTATGAGCCGGCGATGGGAAGTTCAGGAAAGCATTATTCAATATGCAGGGTCTCAGAGCAGGGTGGAGATGTAGAAGAATTGGCAAAATGCAATGGTAATTTTTTTATCTATGAGAACGAAATTTATTACCAAACTTATGTAAATAGAATTCGATGTTATTTTAAAATGAAACCGGATGGAAGTTACATAGAACGGATATATTTTGAGCATCCGGAGTCAAATTCATATCCATATCCTCCGTATGCTAATTATGCAGTTGGAGGAGGGTGTCTTTATCTACAAGATGGAGAAAAGATACTGGGAATAAATCTGAAAACAGGAATGAGAAAAAAATTTGAAACGGGCATAAATCATATAGAGGGTATGTTTTATGAGGCGGGAAAACTGTATATCCACGATAGTGACTCAATAATATGGCAGTTGGATGTAAAAACCGGTAATGAAATAAAAATAATTGATGGGATTAACAGTTGGACATGTGCTGAGTGGATTCATGAAGGATATATGTATTATTTAGAGTGGAAAGTAAAAGTAGGGGAAATTCTTTACTATTATAAAGCAATGAATCTGATGACGGGAGAAAGTTTGGTCTGGGATTCTATTTCTTTAGAAACGCATCCTGCGAGTTACTTTCTTGAGGTGGTGAATGATCAGGTAATCATTAATTTGGCATTTAAAAATAAAGACGAAATGGGAAATGAAGTATATGAAGAACGATATTTTAAGAAAGAGATTAGTGAGATAATAGAAAACTCTAAACCGGAATTGTCTGATGAAGAATTGGAGCAGATTAAGAGTGAAGCAGATTCATTTTTATCCGCATCTGTTCTTTCGGATTTTTTAGCTATGGATTCTGAGGATTTTGAAGATAAGTATGACAGAAATCAGTTGTACGAGAGGAACATCCTTTATTGTGATATGGCGGCATGGCGGTTTCATGGGTATTATGGCATGACGCCTGATTGGGAAGACTGCTATGACTACTCCAATATTATCAATATTACGGCACTGCGCTATATAGTAGACGACGGTTTATATAATTTTGTAGATGCAAATCATGCTGATATGGATTCTCTTGTTGATAGTGATTCTGCGACAGACGTTTATATTCAGCATGTTGGAGATTATGCAATGTCAATCTATTTTCAAAGAGATACAAATACTCAAAAAGAAGATTCGGTGAAGCTGTTGGAAATTTCATTTGTAAAAGTGGAATTAAGTGAAGGGGTGGGAACAGCGCCGAAACCGTTATATCAATTATTAGAAGACAATTATTATTATGGAAGGGAGAGCATTTTGGCTTCGTCAGGAGGCCTGTGGGGATGGTCGGAAGACTGGATAATATCACCGGATGGAAATAAGGAAATTTGTGTGCTTAATGGGGGAATACCCAACAGTCCGGCGCAGATTTTTATACGTTATAGGGATAAAAGACCGGATACTGTTTTATGGTTTACATGGGAGCAGGGGATTGCCGGATGGATTGATGAAGAGCATGTTGTTTATTATATGATGGATATGAATCCCTATATAATCCATCTGGAAACGAATCAGGTAGAAGAGGTAGAAATAGCTGTTGGAGAAGATGGGCAGAGCGTTTTCGATGCTTATGGAGCGCATTATGAGATTGACGGAAATAAGCTGATTGTCAGAGTTTTGGGTGAAGAAATTTATCATTGGAATATTGTGAAAGATAATAATGAAGTATATATTATGGGAGAAAATTAGTAATTTGCGAATTCTAAAACCATCTTTAGAGCATATCATAAAGAACTGTTTCGGAGGAGATATAAGAATGAAGTGGAATAAGCAGAAGATACAAATCGTTGTAGTGGTCTTTCTTAGCTTTTTCATAGCGGCATGCGGAAAAGAGGAGGAATATGTTGACGGGGTAATACCGGTGCAATATACGGAAAATTTATCCGTCCTTGATAAGATGAAATATGCGAACAGTACTTATGCCTATCAGGGCGGCAAGGTGTATTACCGCAGATACCATGAAGATTCATATGAAGAAGCAGCATTGTGGGGGAATTATGATGCCGTTCCCGGAGCAAAAAAAGAAATTGTCTGCATTGATGAAGATGGAGTAGAAACTGTATTGTTTGATGATGATGGGTATGGCAATATTTATTTGATTGCTGACAGGTTCTATATGCAGACCATGGGGATAGATATAGCTGAAAGCGGTAAAAATTATATAGATACAATGCTGTATTCCGTGGATATGCAGGGAAATGACAGGATTGATTATGGTTATGGAGACATTCTGGCTATTGACAAGGAATTGAATATTGTTATTTTAAAATTGTGGGAAGAAGACAAAGCCTGCTATTATGCCATGAACTATGAAACCGGAGAAAAGAAATTAATACTTTCAGACCTGGATGATTATGATAGCATTGGCGCTTATCAGAATGGATGGCTTTATTACATAAAGTACGAAAGGAGGGATGACATCGATGTCAGTACGCTGTGTGCAGTTTCAACAGATGGTGAAGAAAGGGACATTATAGAGATTACATCGGCAGATTATGATTTTACAAGTATTTCTCTCAAAACAATATGTAATATGGAGGTGGACAAAGACAGGATATATTTTGTTTATGGCGGCCATAGTGGAAGCACTAACATGTTTGATGGAGGAAAGTTAATCAGCATCAGTCTGGATGGAACGGATCATAGGGCAGTGGATACGATAGAAGATACTTTTTATATTTGTCATGATAATGGAAAGACATTGGTATATTTTCCGCGATATTTTGAATGGTTACAGGAGGAAGACGGATATAATATGCTGGTATGGGATGCAGACGCGGATATATGTTATATCTCAGATTTTCCGCCGAATATGCTGGATGCTTATAAAAGAAGCGTCTATGATAATTTGAGTACGCGCGGAAGTCAGGATTTTATGAATAGGATGATTTTGTGCGATGTAACTACCTATGAGAGCGAGACTGAAAGATATAGAACAGACATTTATGCAATACCGGATGATTCAGGAGAAATTGTCAAGGTTGTTATGGATATAGAACAATTTATCACAAAATGGGAAAAGGAGGAAACTGAGTATATAAGCTATGATGATTTCTATTTTGCAGATGGTTTTTTATATTTTAGAGTAGAATACAAAGTATATGACAGAGAAACTTCTATTGGTTGGCGGGATGGTTTTCGCAGGCTACATACAGATGTTTACCGGTTGAAAATCGGGGAGGATAAGGCACAGATTTTATATTCGTACTAGATATATAGGAATTATGAAGATATCAGAAAATTAATTTTCCATAAAACCAAATTATATGATATACAAATTGTCGATTTTCAGGTATAATAAAAAATAATTTTATTTTAACATGTAGAAAAGGGGACTGATTATGAAAAGAAAGAAAATTGCGTTACTTGCAGCTTCCGGATTATTGGCGCTTGCTTGTCTTACTGCTTGCGGCGACACACAGGAAAAGATAGAAATATCAGAACCGGAAGTTATTGAGGAACCGGTGGTTCAAGAACCGGAAGTCGTGGAGACACCTGAGGAGAAAGAAGAGGAACCGGAAGGTCCGGCGACGGATGGCGATGTTATTGAAGAAAGAACAGTAGTTAATGGGGAAATCCAGAGCTATCTGACAGGCGAATGGACAAGCGAGGAAATCGCTAACAGAAGACCAATCGCAGTCATGGTTCCCAATAACAGACCTGCTATGCCGCAATACGGACTTTCACTGGCAGGCGTTATCTATGAAGCTCCGGTAGAAGGACGTATCACCAGACTGATGCCTATCTTTGAGAATTACGACGAATTGGAGAGAATCGGGCCCGTCAGAAGCAGCAGGGATTATTATGTTTATACGGCGATGGGATTTGAAGCAATTTATTGTAACTGGGGACTTGCAGTTCCTTATGTGGAGGAATTGATTAATCGTGATACAGTATATAATGTCAGCGCAGCAGTAGAAGGTATTCATAATCCGGCGGATGAAGCGTTTTACAGAGTTAGTCGTGGCGATGGTTATGCACTGGAATTTACAGGATATCTGAAAATAGAAGGCATGAAGAAGGCCGTGGACAGGCTTGGATATGACTGGAACTATGATGAACTCCATGTTCGTCCGTTCCTGTTCGCTAATGATCAGATTAAAGATTATCCTGATAATGAAAGCGCTACAATGATTTATCCCGGCGGAAAGTCCGGTAATAATTCAAGCGGTTACGGCGCATATCATCCTTACTTTGAATATCATGAAGACGACCATCTTTACTATCGTTATCAGGATGGCAAAAAGCAGATAGACGAATACAATAACGAACAGCTTGCAGTTACCAATGTTATATTCCAATACTGCCATGGAGAGGTCAGAGATGCTCACGACTATCTTGCATTTCAGGTTCATAGTCCGGAAGATACGGCGATTATTTTTACTAACGGTAAAGTGATTAAAGGAACATGGTCACGCAGCGCTGATTTTGAACCTCCGGTATACTATGATGAGAACGGAGAAGAGGTTGTTTTGAATCAGGGTAAGACTTGGATCTGCAATATCTGGAAAGAATATAGTGAGTATGTAGAGTACGAATAAGATTCGGTAATTCTGTTAAAGAAACATATGATAAAAAGACCGGCACCTAAGAAAGGAACATGGCTGTTATTATGAAATGGCTTAAATTCAAAATCAAAACATTGACAGATGCGGAAGATATTATTATCAGCACCCTGTACGATATTGGATTGGAAGGGGCGCAGATAGAAGATAAAGTACCGCTTACCGCATGGGAGAAAGAGCAGATGTTTGTGGACATCCCTCCGGTCAGTGCTGAAGATGACGGGATTGCTTATCTTAGCTTCTTTGTAGAAGAAAAAGAAAACGGAAGTCTGGAAGTAAATGGTGAAACTACCGATAGGGAAACCATTCTGAAGCAGATAGAACAGGAACTTGCAGACTTGCGGATGTTTATGGATATCGGAGAAGGAACCATCAGTATCGAGGAGACTGAAGATATCGACTGGATTAACAACTGGAAACAATTTTTCCACCAGTTTTATATTGATGATTTACTTGTTATTCCCTCATGGGAAGAAGTCAAAGAGACTGATAAGAATAAAAAAATTCTGCATATTGATCCGGGAACGGCTTTTGGAACCGGAATGCATGAAACAACGCAGCTTTGCATCCGCCAGATCAAGAAGTTTCTGACGTCTGAGACAGTGCTTCTTGATGTGGGATGCGGAAGCGGGATATTGGCGATCATAGCACTGATGTATGGTGCAAAAAAGGCAGTCGGAACAGACATTGACCCTTGCGCGGTTGAAGCCGTCAGACAGAATATGGAAGTAAACGGCATCAAAGCAGAAGATTTCACGATGATGATTGGAAATATCATTACGGAGAAAGACGTACAGGATAAGGTCGGCTACGCCTGTTATGATATAGTGGTGGCAAATATCCTGGCGGATGTACTGCTTATGCTTACCCCGGTTATTACGGAGCAGTTGAAAAAAGGCGGTATTTATATTACTTCCGGAATTATACAGGAAAAAGAAGAAGTGGTTGTAAAAGCAGTCAGAGAGGCAGGGCTTAAAGTACTTGAGGTCACTCGTCAGGGTGAGTGGGTATCGGTAACAGCCATGAAGGAATAATGGAAAAAAGAAGAGTAATTGCAGGAGTTCTTGCTCTTTTGTGGATGTGCATGATATTTGCATTTTCCGCACAGGAGAGCGAGGAATCAAGTGAAGTAAGCGAAACTTTCAGTCAGCATATAGTAAGCGCTGCCGGGAAATTTTTCCATCTGAATCTGAATGATGAAGATTTACATCGGATAGCGGAGGCTATTGAAACACCAGTAAGAAAAGCAGCTCATATGACAGAATATGCGGTTCTGTCTGTTTTAATATATATATGGCTTGGAAAATATAAGCATGCAATGGTTTTTGCAACGCTTTATGCTGCCAGCGACGAGCTGCATCAGCGTTTTGTGCCGGGGCGTGCGGGGAGACTGGGCGATGTTTTGATAGACAGCGCGGGCGCCGCGATTGGAGTACTTATTTTTATAGGAGTGAAAAAATGTATCATTTCTTTGCGGAACCGTCACAAATACAAGGTACGAGAATCGTCATAACCGGAAATGATGTAAATCATATTAAGAATGTGCTTCGGATGAAAGTCGGAGAAGAGATAGCTGTCAGTAACGGTATTGACGGGAAAGAATACCGCTGCGGCATAGAAGAGTTTAAAGAAGGCGAAATCATTTGCGGTCTGCGTTTCATCAAGGAAGCCGACGTGGAGCTTCCCTCTAAGATATACCTGTTTCAGGGAATACCAAAATCAGATAAAATGGAAATGATAGTGCAGAAAGCGGTGGAACTGGGAGTTTATGAAATTATTCCGGTTTCAGCGGCAAGGTCCATAGTCCGATTTGACGAGAAAAAAGCAAAGAGCAGAATAATCAGGTGGCAGGGAATAGCGGAGGCGGCTGCAAAGCAGAGTAGAAGATCTGTCATTCCTGAAGTAAAAGGCGTCATGAGTATGAAGGACGCCCTTGTTTATGCCGAGTCATTGGATGTGAAGCTGATTCCTTATGAGTTGGCGGAGGATATGAAGAAAACAAAGAAGATTGTAGAAGATATTGAAGCCGGAAAATCAGTAGCCATTTTTATCGGACCGGAAGGCGGATTTGAAGAAAAAGAAATTGAAGCTGCCATTGAGAAAGGATTTGTTCCAATCACGCTGGGGAAACGGATTCTCCGAACAGAAACAGCGGGCTCTACGGTTCTGTCATGGTTGATGTATCATTTTGAAAAATAGAATGTCAAAAAGCATAAAATTGTCATATATTACATTATAAAAGAATATATTCGCAGTCCGGAAAGCGTATGCTTAGTGTGAAAAGATGAGTAAAGTTATTAATATGACGAAAATAGGAGCTGTGTATGGAAGTTTATTTGGATAATTCGGCTACGACCAGATGCTTTGACGAAGTAGCGCAGCTTATGATGAAAATTAGTTGTGAAGATTATGGGAATCCTTCAAGCATGCATCATAAAGGCGTTGAAGCGGAGCGTTATTTACGATATGCGAGAGAAACTCTGGCTAAAATACTAAAGGTCAATGAAAAGGAAATATTTTTTACGTCAGGCGGAACCGAGTCGGATAATATAGCCATAGTCGGCACGGCAATGGCAAATCATAGAACCGGAAGGCACCTGATTACTACACAGATAGAGCATCCCGCAGTTATACAGACAATGAAATATCTGGAAGCACAGGGATTTAGAGTGACTTATCTTCCGGTGGATAAACAAGGTAGAATTCGACTGGAGGATTTGCAGGAAGCAATCTGCAAAGAAACAATTCTGGTATCAATAATGCATACAAATAATGAAATCGGAACGATTGAGCCGATTGAGGAAGCGGGAGAACTGATTAAGAGAACCAATCCGGCAACCGTTTTTCATGTAGATG
Organism: Lachnospiraceae bacterium; assembly: GCA_029062885.1. GTDB lineage: Bacteria > Bacillota > Clostridia > Lachnospirales > Lachnospiraceae > UBA3282. Next base: position 6,422 of record JAIDPH010000151.1, on the reverse strand, counting down.
CGGTACAGGGCTTTGGCAAATTCCGCATTTATCCTTCCAGAATGAATATCGACCTGCTTTCGGTCAGTGCGCATAAGATTCATGGACCAAAAGGCGTAGGTTTCTTATACATTAATGATAAAATCAAAATTAACCCGATTATTTATGGTGGCGGACAGCAGAAGGGTATGCGTTCGGGTACGGAAAATGTTGCGGGAATTGCGGCTCTTGCCAGAGCGGCAGAGATTATGTATTCTAATCTGGATGCGGATATGAATAGACTCTATGAACTGAGAGATATGTTTATACAGGGAGTCTCGCAGATTGATAATGTAAAGGTCAATGGCTGTATGGGCAATGAAAGCGCTGCGCATATCGTCAGCCTTTCAGTCAGCGGAGTCAGAAGTGAAGTGCTTCTGCATGCATTGGAAGACAGGGGCATATACGTTTCCGCTGGAAGCGCCTGCTCTTCAAATAAGCCGCAGCCTTCAGCAACCCTGAAAGCAATCGGAGTAGAGAAGGATTTATTGCATTCTACAATCCGTTTCAGCTTTTCAGTTTTCACTACCGAAGAAGAGATACGATATACAATTCAGACGCTGCGCGAGATTATTCCCGAACTAAGGAAATACACGCGGCACTAACCGGCTACATTGAAAAGTAATGTTTTAGGGCTGTCCGGAGTATAAGGCAGCCCATAATAAATTAAATCAGATAAATTTATAGAAGGAGACCCAATGTTCACCTCATTTTTGATTAAGTACGCCGAAATCGGCGTAAAAGGAAAAAACCGTTATCTTTTTGAAGACGCACTTGTAAAACAGATTAAGCACGCTTTGAAAAAGTGTGAAGGAAACTTTCAGGTGCGCAAAACAGATGGCAGGATATATGTCGATGCAGTTTCGGATTTTGACTATGAGGAAACTGTATCAAACTTGCAGAAAGTTTTTGGTATTGCAGGAATATGTCCTGTGGTTGTGGCAGAAGATGAAGGATTTGAAAAGCTTGGAGAACGGGTTGTCAGATATATTGACGAAGTTTATCCGAACAAGAATAAGACATTTAAAGTAGCCGCACGAAGGGCAAGGAAGAACTATCCGCTTAATTCAATGGAGATAAATACGGAGCTTGGCGGAGTGATTCTGGATGCCTTTCCCGATATGTCGGTAGATGTACATAAGCCGGATATAATGCTTCATGTTGAAATCAGGGACAAGATATATATATATTCGGAAATCATTCCGGGACCGGGAGGTATGCCGGTAGGCACCGGCGGCAAAGCAATGCTGTTATTATCCGGCGGAATTGATTCTCCGGTGGCGGGTTATATGATTGCCAAGAGGGGCGTAAAGATAGATGCGGTATATTTTCACGCACCGCCATATACGAGCGAGCGAGCGAAACAGAAGGTTGTAGATTTGGCGAAAAAGGTTGCCCAATATACCGGACCGATTTATCTGCATATTATAAATTTTACCGATATACAGTTATATATTTATGATAAGTGTCCACATGATGAGCTGACGATTATTATGCGCAGATATATGATGCGGATAGCGGAACACATTGCCATGGAATCCGAATGCTTAGGGCTAATTACGGGTGAAAGTATTGGACAGGTGGCTTCTCAGACTATGCATTCTCTTATGGCGACCAATGAGGTGTGTACACTTCCGGTCTACAGACCTTTAATAGGATTTGATAAAATGGAGATAGTGGATATTTCAGAGAAAATTGATACTTATGAAACATCGATTCTCCCATATGAGGACTGCTGTACGATTTTCGTGGCAAAGCATCCTGTCACTAAACCGAACTTGAAAATTATAAAAAGACATGAAGAGAATCTGGCAGAAAAAATAGATGAACTGGTGCAGACCGCGCTTGATACGGACGAGCTGATCATTGTTTCGTAGAAATAAAAAATGGCATCACATGATAATTAATAATTATCATGTGATACCATTGCATTTGCTTCTTTAGAAAATCGCAGCTTATATCAAATAAGGCTTCAAAGCATTCAGTATCTCTTCGGCATTATCTTCTGTATGGATATTCAAATCAATAGGCTTAGACAGGTCCAGACTAAAGATGCCCATGATGGATTTTGCGTCAATTACGTATCTGCCTGATACCAGATCGAAATCATAATCAAATTTTGTAATATCGTTTACGAAAGACTTAACTTTGTCGATAGAATTTAAAGAGATTTGAACTGTTTTCATTAAAACTTACCTCCTTTTTAATACTTTCTGCTATAATACTAAATGTTGGAGGAGTAAAAGTCAATGATAAATCCATACAAAAATTGGACAATAGAATGAAAATTAATTGTATGTATGTTAAGAAGGAGTGCGGAGCCGGTATGGAAAGTATTGCGCTACATAATCTGGGCTGTAAAGTCAATGGCTATGAAATGGAAATTATGCAGCAGATGTTACAGGAAAAAGGATATAAGATTGTACCATTTGAAGAAAAAGCCGATATATATATTATTAATACCTGTACGGTAACAAATATTGCCGACAGGAAGAGCAGACAGATGCTTCACCGTGCTAAAAAAAAGAATCCGGAAGCAATTGTGGTTGCAGCAGGCTGCTATGTACAGACCGGTGAGGATACAATAGAGAAAGATCCTGCTATAGACCTTGTAATTGGTAATAACCGCAAGAAGGATATTGTGGCTATTCTTGAAGAGTACCTTGCTGCCAGAAATAAGGGCGATGCATTAACGGATAAGAGCTTGCAGCACAGGACTGTTATTGATATCAATCATACAAAAGAATATGAAGAGATGTTTACGCCGCCAATCATGTCGGCGCTCACAGATAAACCATGGGAAGGCGCCCATACGCGGGCTTATGTGAAAATTCAGGATGGATGTAATCAGTTCTGCTCTTATTGCATAATTCCATATGCAAGAGGAAGGGTAAGAAGCCGTCGTGAAGAAGATATTCTGGCGGAAGTGTCGGAACTTGTAAAAAGAGGCTGTAAAGAAATCGTTCTTACAGGCATTCATATCAGTTCTTACGGAGTGGACAGAGGGACCTCTGAGTTATTGCAGCTTTTGGGTAAGCTGAATGCTGTTGATGGCTTGAAGCGTATTCGTTTAGGTTCTCTGGAACCGGGAATTATTACGGAGGAATTTGTGCAGAAGCTCAGTTCGCTTCAAAAAATATGTCCGCATTTTCATCTGTCGCTGCAAAGCGGGTGTGATGAGACGCTGTTGCGTATGAATAGACATTACACTACAGGGGAATACTTGGAAAAAGTGGCTCTATTACGGAGATATTTTATAAGACCTGCAATTACAACTGATGTTATCGTGGGTTTTCCGGGTGAGACAGAAGAAGAATTTGCATGTACGGAAAACTTTCTTGACCGGGTACATTTTTATGAAATGCATATATTTAAGTATTCCAAGAGGCAGGGCACAAGGGCAGCTTCAATGAAAAATCAGGTTCCCGAAGAAGTCAAGTCCGAGAGAAGCAACATACTTATGCAGTTGGAAAAACGGATGTCCGAAGAATATAGACGGAGCTATATCGGGGAAGAAGTAGAAGTATTGTTTGAAGAAGCCAAAGCAATAAACGGACATACCTATCAGATAGGGCACACCGGAGAATATGTGAAGGTTGCGAAAGAAACTAAAGATAACCTGAGTAATTGTCTGATGACGGAAAAAGTCGCGGCATTCTTAGCGGATGACATACTTATAACCACGTAAGTGCAAAACCGAACTGTTATGAAATTTGAGAATGAATGATTGAATTTTATTCCCAGATAGAGTATGATAACAGAAATAGTACTTACGGATACCATCTTTGTAATTGAAATGGATAAAAAGGGGAGTGATCAAAGATGCAGGATATGGGAAATACACAATTTTTTAGGGTGGAGACAGAACCGGAGACAGGTGTTAAGCTTGTTCTCTCAACTGTATATGAAGCGCTTACGGAGAAAGGCTATAATCCTGTCAATCAGATCGTAGGCTATATTATGTCAGGAGACCCCACTTACATTACAAGCCATAAGAGCGCGAGGAGCCTTATTATGAAGGTGGAGCGTGATGAACTGGTAGAAGAAATGCTGAAAGAGTATATTAAGAATTCTCTTAAGAAGAATTGATTTGGCATTAGGTACGGATTATGAGAATAATGGGTTTGGATTATGGCTCCAAGACAGTGGGAGTGGCTGTCAGTGATCCTCTTTTGATGACTGCACAAGGTGTTGAGATTATCAGAAGAAAAGAAGAAAATAAACTACGTCAGACATTGGCACGTATTGAAGAATTGGCTGTTCAGTACGAAGTGGGAGAAATTGTTCTTGGTTTTCCAAAGAATATGAATGATACGATAGGTGAAAGAGCGGAGCTTTCTTTGGCATTTCAGGAGAAACTGGAGCGCAGGACGGGACTGCCCGTGACTATGTGGGATGAGCGGCTGACGACTGTTGCGGCAGACAGAGCAATGATGGAAGCCGGTATCAGGCGCGAGCATCGGAAGGACTATGTGGATAAGATAGCCGCAGTTCTGATTTTACAGGGATATCTGGACTATCTTGCTGACAGGAAGAATGCTTAAAAAGATTGAAAAATCATAGATTTTTCAATCGGCAAATTTGGTGCTAAAGCGCTTATAGCGCTGCCCAAATTCGCAGGTTGAGAAAGATGCATGGGGGATTTTAATGGAGAAAATAGTTTTCAGACCGGAAGGCGAAGAAGCAGCAGAATTTTATGTTCTGGAACAGACAAGAATAGGCGGTATTGATTATATACTGGTGACGGACACAGAAGAGGATGACGGAGAAGCGTTGATTTTACGGGATATGTCACGACCCGGAGAAGCAGAGGCGCTTTATGAAATCGTGACGGATGATGAAGAACTTAAAGCAGTTGCAGGAGTATTTGGAAATATGCTGGAAGATATCGAATTATCTTAAGCGTATATCGGAATGCTGTGCATGCGTTAAAGATGAGAGGAAAACGTGCGAAGAATAAATAAAGAAGAAAGGATGGGTATCGTTTGAAAAAAAATGAACAGGTAAAGGCTTCAAATCTGAAGGTTATCCCATTAGGAGGTTTGGAGCAGATCGGGTTGAACATTACTGCCTTTGAGTATGAGGACAGTATTATTGTCGTGGATTGCGGATTGTCGTTTCCGGAAGACGAGATGCTGGGAATCGATTTAGTAATTCCGGATATTACTTATTTGAAAGATAATATTGATAAAGTTAAAGGATTTATGATTACACATGGGCATGAGGACCATATCGGTGCGCTGCCTTATGTGTTAAAAGAAGTGAATGTGCCGATTTATGCTACAAAGCTGACAATGGGTATAATTGAAAACAAATTGAAAGAACATGAATTGATGAACAATACAAAGCGCAAGGTCGTTAAGTTCGGACAGTCCATTAATCTGGGACAGTTCAGGGTTGAATTTATCAAGACCAATCATAGTATAGTGGATGCTGCGGCACTGGCTATTTACTCTCCGGCGGGAGTTGTTGTTCATACGGGAGATTTTAAAGTAGACTATACGCCGGTATTTGGAGATGCTATTGACTTACAGCGCTTTGCTGAGATTGGGAAAAAGGGTGTTCTTGCTCTTATGTGTGACAGCACGAATGCAGAGCGACACGGCTTCACACCGTCAGAGAAAACAGTGGGAAAGACTTTTGATACTCTTTTTTCGGAACATAGGGATACGAGAATTATTATTGCAACATTTGCATCTAATGTAGACAGAGTACAGCAGATTATTAATTCGGCATATAAGTTTGGAAGAAAAGTGGTTGTAGAAGGCCGCAGCATGATAAATATCATTGAAACGGCATCTAATCTCGGGTATTTGAATATTCCGGATCAGACGTTAATTGATGTTGAGCAGGTGAAAAACTATCCGAATGAAAAGACAGTTATTATTACTACGGGCAGCCAGGGTGAAAGTATGGCAGCATTGAGCCGTATGGCAAGCAGCATACACAGGAAAATTTCTATCGTTCCGGGAGATACGGTTATTTTTTCTTCAAATCCTATACCGGGAAACGAGAAAGCAGTTACGAATGTAATTAATGAGCTGTTGATGAAGGGTGCGGACGTTATCTTTCAGGATGTTCATGTTTCGGGGCATGCATGCCAGGAAGAAATTAAACTGATGTATACACTGTTGCGTCCAAAATATGCGATTCCGGTACATGGAGAATATAAACATTTAAAGGCTCAGGCTAAAATAGCGAACGAGCTTGGAATTGATAAGGAGAACATTTTTATTTTACATTCGGGAGATGTGCTGGAAATTAATGAAGAACAGGCTGAGGTGACAGGAAAGGTGTCTGTAGGCGCTATTCTGGTAGATGGTCTTGGAGTAGGCGATGTCGGAAATGTTGTTTTGAGGGATAGACAGCATCTGGCGGAAGATGGTATTATGATTGTCGTGATG
>JAIDPH010000150.1 GCA_029062885.1 Lachnospiraceae bacterium | reverse complement strand
ATGTAGGATAAACTGTTGCGGACAGCTTCGCCTCTTCTCCTTCTGCCAGCTCCAGTGTATAGGCGCTCAGTTCGATGCGCTGCACCGGAACATCGACAGGGTCGCTCCCCTCCACAGTGATATCAGCTATTAATACTTCTTCTTTTCCCATCTCATTCAGGTTTTTGTGCAAAGCATACAACACCTTGCCCTGACAGTAAGCGCTGCCGTATATATAACCTGTCGTTGTGTCTGCTGTAAACTCTTTGCGCTTACCCGTACCATCCATAGCAATGCTGTAGATAGACGACTTGTCGTTATAATATAGGCGGTCGCCTATCAGGAAGAGTCCGGAAAAAGCACCCAAATAAGGCCATGTGCCGATGTTCATCACTGTCGTTCCCTGATTTGTAATCTGGGATAGATTGGTCTTATTAAGAGTACCCGATGAAGACACATAATAGCAGTCAGCCCCCGCCAGGACTAACGGCGAATCACAATCTGTCCAGAAAGCATTATCGAACCTCGTGTCTGTAGCCTGATAATTAACCACCTCGCTGCCGCTTGTCACACTCCAATCATGATGGTTATGATTGGCATCCTGAAATACTGCATCACTGCAGAACATATAGTTATGTACCGATCTGCCGATCATATCCCAAGTGGGATCATCCCAGGTAACATCTACCTGATAATTCTTTCCATCTAATACAATCATATTCCATGCATGATTCATGGAATCACTGGTGACCATATAACAGTCAATTCCCACCTGATTCAACAGATATTTATAGGTAAGCGCATATCCCTGACATACTGCGGTGCGATTCACCAGTGTGCCGTACGCACTATATGATTCAGACGGGATTGTATGGTCAAGGTAATTCTGATAATCATACTCACAATTAATGGTAAGATAATCATGTAAAACAACCGCCTTCTCCAAGTCGCTCATCTGATCGTTCACGCGCGACAGCGCCGTAGCAACACTTTGCCGGAAAGCAGCATCGTCATAGGTGGCAATATATGTAAGCTCAATTTCGGTGATAATCGTTCCGTTATTCCAATAACGATATCCTCCTTTAACAAAATAGAGATCCGGATGTTCGTTCAGTACACCGCTTACCAGATTTCTTAATATCGTTTTTCCGGAAGAATCACAAGGTATGTTATACGCCGAAATATCAATCATCGTATTGCGTTCCAGCATCTGGTGATAAAGATACTTTTCTGCTTCACTGCTTTCGACGCTGTATACAGATTCCGAATAAACCGAAAGATTGCCCCTCTCCGACGGAGCCCCGCCAAACTGATAGACTCCTTCCAGTTCATCCTCTGTCATGATTTCCTGTAATTCCGGTTCTACAGGTTCTACAAGATCATTATCTGAAATCCCTGTATCATACGACTTTCCCGTATCAGACTCTTCGATCTCGTCTTCTTCATCTTCACTCGCCGCATCATCTTCCGCGGAAGGTTTCTCCTCATCAGACGGCTCCTGCACATCTGTATCCGAACTATCTTCTCCGTCAGACGGCTCCTGCACATCCGCATCCGAACTATCCTCTCCGTCAGACGGCAATCCGGACTCCTCATTTGAAGGATCTTCCTCATTTGCAGCATCATCGCTCCGGGACGGATCAGCAATCTTCGTCCCTTCACTCACATCCTCCTGCACAGATTCCGCAATCTCTTCCGCATAGACAGTACCCATCGGAAGCTGCGCAGATGAAATCACCATCACCGCCGCCAATATACCCGCTAACATTCGTTTCCCTGACAGCATTCGTTTTCTTGACATCATTTTCTTACCCCTCTCGTGAGTTGTTATGTATTGAAATGTTCTCCTGCTCTGTCTCTAGTCAAGGCTTTTCACATATTTAGTTCTCGACTTTGACTGCTATCTTTACACTGAGCGGTTTTCCGTTAGGATAGCCCAATAGTTCCTGCTCTCCCTCAAAATAAACATTCGCTGTAATCTGATAACTGCCTTTCTTGATGCCCGTATCACTCAAGGTAACAAGCACATGTCCGTTTCGGATCACAACGCCCATGCCCTCGGGTACTTTGACTGCCTGTATCTTCGC
>JAIDPH010000015.1 GCA_029062885.1 Lachnospiraceae bacterium | reverse complement strand
ATAGAGAATCATTTCCCCCTGACGCCAGCTTCCAATCGTATCCACATTGGCATATACCACTCCAAACGCCAGAATCTGAATGACGAACAAACTGCCGTCTATCAAAAACGGTGCAAAAAAATCCAGTCTGAACACCGCCAGTCCATGAAAACGCAGATATAACAATTCTTTTAATACACGCATGTTTTTCTTTAAATTTTTCACCATAATCCTCCATTCTTACTTAAATTCCTACCCCGTCATACTTTCTCATATATTTATTCCAAGTCACCTGAATCAAGCCCTGCATCATCAGGCACCATGCCGCTGCTATACATAGTCCGGGCACTGCTTCGTTCTGACACATACCCGTGAAAAGCATTGCAGGTAAATATGTTACATAATAAAACGGCAGTATTTTCATGATATTTACTACTGCTTCCGGAAAAAGCGCCAGCGGCACAATGCTTCCTGTCACCAATGCAGCCAGATTATTCTTTATCATTAAAAATGTACCTATTCCCTGATACTTCAAGGTCAGTAAGCCCAGAAAAAAGTTTAGCTGCACCATAAAAAGCATTCCTAAAACAGCTATTCCCACCGCGCATAAGGTAACGAACGCATTTCCCGCAAATACAAATTCTATATGAAACACAAAAACCCATATTACTGCCGCTATCAGGTCAAACAGGATATAAAACAGCACAACTCCTAATTCCATCGCCATGAAATACCTTTGGATTCCCACAGGTATAACCATATATTTGGAAAAGGTACCGTTACGAATCCTCTCATGAATTTCCCAACTGATACCGTCAGACATTTCTAACTGCACTAAAAACGAGCTGACAATATAATAGGACAGCATGCCGTGAAAGGTGAAAACGCCGATTTTTTCCCTGCTCCTAAAAATAATGCCCCATAACAGATAGGCAAACAGTATCCTGCCGATTGTAAAAAACATATTGAATATCACATCGGCTCTCCATACTAACTGCGTTTTCATATATATTTTGGAAACTTCCCAGTATTTACGCATTCTCTTCACTTCCCTTCTGATATATCTGCTCGATATCACCCTGAAATAACTCCTCCGTAGTACCGTCATATATTTTGACGCCATGATTTATAACAACGCTTCTTTTACAGAGTTCTCTGATATCCTCCATATAATGTGAGGTCAAAATGATGGTTGTTTTTTTCTCTTCATTAATCTCCTTTAGAAATCTGCGTATCTGCTTTGACGCCACAATATCCAGACCTATCGTCGGTTCGTCTAAAAATAAGATTTTCGGATTATGAAGCAGCGCCACAATCAATTCCATTTTCATCCTTTCGCCAAGCGACAGAGTCCTCACCTGAACGTCCATCAGCTCCTGTACGCCAAACAGTTCCACAAAATATTGCTTATTTTTCTGAAACTCATTCTCCGGGATTTCGTATATTTCTTTGAACAGACGCAGGGTATCATTTACTGTCAGTTCAAAAAACAGCTGGCTCTTTTGCCCCATGACTACGGCATATTGCTTTTTAAATGCATTTTTCAAGTCGTTTGGATAAAACCCGAGCACATCAATGCTTCCTTCCGTCGGTGCAATGATACCTGTCAGCATCTTAATCAAGGTCGTCTTGCCCGCGCCGTTTGGTCCGATTAGCCCGATAAATTCGCCTTCTTCCACGGACAAATCAATATGATTCACCGCTGTTTTTTCCTCATAATCCCTTTTCCACAAACTTGCTATACTGCCGCCGATACCCTCTCTTTTCCTGTATCTGCGATACTTTTTCACTAAATTTTCTGTTTTGATAATTGTTTGATTCATTTTTATCTCCCTTTCTTTTCAATCCTGATATGCCGCCCTACATGCAAAAAAGACCATGGATACCCTAATTGCACTAAGAATCCATGGTCTTTTAATTCGTTCATATATTTTCAAAAGTGTGTTACTGCTTTGCAGGACACACGATATAAAAAAGCATGACCATACAGCCATGCTAATATTATTCCTGAAAATTTATACCACAATATTAAGCAATTGTAAGGCGAAAATGCTGACAGTTAAAGCTGTCAACTTAAGGGGCAGACTCCTAGTGTGAAACTAAAAATCACCCTTGCAATATTTACTTTGCGATTTTCTCCATTACAATAACACTTAACATGCAAAATCCTCCTAATTCATAATTTACAGGGTAATTATAACTATCAGTGCTTTCATTGTCAAGTATGTCTTCTATTTTTCACGTAAACGAAGATTATAATTGATTATTCAAAAAATGGAGATGCCGAAACATCCCCATTCCCTAAACTTCCACTTGAAAACTAAAAGCGGATAGTTTATAATCAGTATAGAAGGTAACGGAGATATTGGAACGTCCCCATTACCCCAGACGGAAACTTTATGCAAAATGATTTACAAGTTACATAAGCTATCCCCTATTGCGAGTAGAGGATAGCTTTTTTCTGTCTATTTTCGGTTGCTTCGATTATCTATGTAAGCTAAAGCGGCGAATACCACTAATAGCAATGTCAAAACTTCTAGCGTGTCCATAGAACCCCCTTTCCGTTTCCGAAAAGGGCAACCGAGGAACTATCCCCATACTGTCTATACTGACTAATGACATTTTATCATATTATGTTGAATATTGCTATAAAATTATTCCTATTTTCGTATATCATAATATTTTGGGATTTTATAACTATCACTGCTTTTCTTGTCAAGTATGTCTTCTATTTTGATTTTAAATAAATGCTCTAGTGTAAGTAATTCCTCACACAACATGCATAATAGTGCAAATAATAAGTAACAAAAACATGCTATAGGTGCAAATAAGTTTTAAAATACTTGTAAATTGGTGCAAGTTATATTATATTTTGTCAAGACTTTAGTGAGATATCCGTTATTGTGACCGGCCCAATGGTGCGTATCTAACTTCAAAGAGAAACGAATAAAGAGTCTAAAAACTTTTCTCCCGGGCTCATTATATTATTGCGCTTCATGTTCTGACGCTTCATTATCTGGCTACTCCTATAGTTCTGAGCCACATCAACTAATTTTACATTTATCACAGCTAACTTTTTCAGCTATTCTTAGCAATTCATTATATATGCAATTCGAATACACGGAATCCCTTGTATCTTTAATTAATTCAATTTATTGAGCACTATTAATGATTTCTAAAATCATCACTTTTATAATGCTCAAATGTTTTTCGTTTACTTTTCATTTATGTACTTATCATGTCTTTCTTTAAAATGCTTCAGTATTTTATATATATGCTATAAAATTGATTGGTTCAATTTTTTATTACTTGATTTACTAAAAAAAACTTCATCAACAATATAAAAATTAAAATCATCAAATGTTAATTTTTCTAATTGCTTAAAATCTATTTTTCCCATTAAAGTATAGGGTAATTTTTCAACAATTACATAAACAAGGGCGCGGTCTCTTTCAGGTAAATGGGTTAAACAAAATCTGTCAATTTCCATAATCGTAGTTTTTGTATTCTTTTTAGAATCATTCAATATAATAAATGCTGTAGGAATTGCGCCTGATTGATCTATTTGTTTTATACCTACAACACAGCAATTAGATATCAACGAATTAGATAATAATACATTTTCAATTGGCGCTGATGCAACTGTGTGTCCATCAGGTCTCATTATAGACCTTTTATATCTATCTATAATATATAAAATGCCATCTTTACTTATATAACCTCTGTCCCCACTTCTTAAATATTTTTTTCCCGTATCAGAAATATACATAATACTATTTGTGGCATCTTCATTTTTTTGATATCCCAGCATCATTGTATGTCCTGACACACATATTTCACCAACAGTTCCAACCGGTACAATCTCATTCGTTTCTGGATTCACAACAATTGCAGAATTTCCGGGCAATAATGGTCCTACACTCGCACTATCATAAACACATTCTTTTTAAAAAGTGACTCTGACGGCCCCTCCAAATTCTGTGGCACCATAACCAATTTTCAATT
>JAIDPH010000149.1 GCA_029062885.1 Lachnospiraceae bacterium | reverse complement strand
ATAACCCCGTTCGACTTGCATGTGTTAAGCACGCCGCCAGCGTTCATCCTGAGCCAGGATCAAACTCTCGAAAAAAAGTTTTTGATTCCGGTTACAAGATTAGCTTGGCTTTTCTTGTTTTCCGTCTTCTGGATTAAAATTTGTTCTCACTGAATAATTCTCTTCGCCGGTTAACCGGCTTTTCTTGAATTTTCAGGGTTGCATTACTGTTTGTTTGTCAAGGTACTGGTCTGCCGCATTATCTTGCGACAGCTTGAATATAATATCACACCCGCCATCCCGCGTCAAGGGGTTTTTTAAAATTTTTTCCATTTCTGAAAATATTTATTCCAAACCCTCTCGCTCTATAGGCGGTGGAATTTTATTGTATCATCTGATATTACTGCTTGTCAAGGAAATTTATCCCATTTCTTACTCCTTTTTTTCTGAGATTATTTTATCCGCCAGCGCTTCCATTTCTTCCCTGTTTTTATCATTCACGGAAGAACGAATAGACACAAAATGTTCCAGTACGGTAATGTCTTTCATATCCCCCAACATCTGCCGCATTTGCTTTGCTGCCATTGGCGCCCATGAGCCGTTTTCCATCAAAGCAGCCGTTCTTTTCTGAAATCCTTTGGATTTCAAATGCATCAGGAAACTCTCCATACAGGGAAACAATCCGCCGTCATAAGTGGAAGATGCAAGTACTATCCTGTCATAACGGAACGCATCCTCTATGACCTCAGCCATATCTTCTCTTGCAAGGTCAGACACTACCACTTTCTCTTCTCCTTTTTCCTTAAGCATCTGCGCAAGTTCTTCTGCTGCTTTTGCTGTATTACCATGAATGGATGCGTATGCTATCAGTACGCCCTTATCTTCCGGTGTATAACTGCTCCAAACATCATATTTATCAATATAATACTTGAGGTTTTTATCAAGTACCGGTCCATGAAGCGGACAGATCTTCTCAATATCCAATGTAGCCGCCTTTTTCAGAAGTGCCTGCACCTGTGCGCCATACTTTCCTACAATGTTAAAGTAGTAACGTCTCGCCTCACACGCCCAGTCTCCATCATCCTCCAACATTCCGAACCGACCAAAGCCATCCGCCGAAAACAACACCTTCTCTTTTTGCTCATATGTAACCATTACCTCCGGCCAATGCACCATTGGAGCCATAAAAAACTGTAGTGTGTGATTTCCCAGCGATAACTCCTGACCTTCTGCTACCAATACTTTTTTCTCTTCTATATTAAAATCAAAAAACTGGGGAAACATAGAAAAGGTTCTGGCATTTCCTATCAGTTTCATCTGCGGAAACTCTTCCACCACTGCCGCAATACTTCCCGCATGGTCCGGCTCCAGATGTGAAATTACGAGGTAATCCGGTGTCCTTCCGTTTAACTCTTTTTTTAGGTTTTCTAACCACTCTTTCGTTTTTCTGGCATCCACCGTATCCATCAAGACTGTTTTTTCGTCCAGAATAAGATAAGAATTATATGTAACTCCTTCCGACACCACATACTGTGACTCGAATAAATCAATATCCCTGTCCTCCACACCTATATAACGAATATTTTCTGAAATTTCCACTACACTCATCGTGATTCCATGCCTTTCCGATTTCCCCTACCAAAGAAGGTACAAATCTATAAATTTTATTATTCTCTATTGTATCAGTCCGCCATAGCCATTTCAAGTACGATTAACATATCCTTCTGTCACATTCCCTCTTACACTTCAGAAAAACATGTGTTGGATAATAAATTAAAAATATGGTACAATAACGCAAACCATATAATTAATATGAATAGGGCAGGCATATACATATGATGGAAAAATTTAAAAATATCAAAGTCAATTTGATAGTAATAGTAATCTTAGTTCTCATCGCCGGACTGATGGAAGTAGTAGTCTATTCCCACTTTCATGAGTTGCGTGAATCTCCTATTGTGCTCAGCAATTTTTTAAGAATTTATCCGATTTATAACAAAAATGGCAGTTGGATTCACGGAAGGCTTGGAATCGGATATATCAGATGGCTGCTAATTTTTGAAAATGTAATTATTTTATTAATGTTATTTTTCTTATACCGCTTTATGAAAGCATACGGGCGTTTCTTTCACATGAGTATACTTTGGCTTCATCTTATCGATTTTGCATACGCAGCTACGATATACAGAATTGTCACCCACGCTCGCGGAACCTTTACACTGGATTATCTGGACTTTGGTAAATATATCTTCGATTTTCCCGATTTATACCTTTACACTCTTATACTGGGTGTCCAAATCTGGTTAATACCAGCTTTGATAAAATATTACAGCTATAGAAATGCTAAAGTAAAAGGATTAAGCTTTATAAAGAAACAAATTTGGGATTTTAAAATTTCAGGTATGTTTTTTAAAGCAGCCGTTATACCAGAGTCAAGGTGGGAAGCAGAATTTAAGTTATGGCGGTAACAAGTCTTGTATAAAAACCGAATAAAAAACTCGAAGGTGCTAGCACTTTCGAGCTTAATTTATCGGTAGATAATTTATCAATAGATAAAACGGAGAAAGAGGGATTTGAACCCTCGCGCCGCGTAAGCGACCTACACCCTTAGCAGGGGCGCCTCTTCAGCCTCTTGAGTATTTCTCCATAGTCTGAACTCTTCCTCTACCAATATGAAATTATACCTATCACACAAGGCAAATGTTATTATACATAAGACAAAAATATTTGTCAATGCTTTTGCAGTTATAATTTCCGCATAATTTTTTATTGTTACTTTTCAGACTTTACTTTTTAATAAAAGTAAAGTCTGAACTAATAACTATTATTTTTTCTTCTTCTTTATCCCGATTACGCCCAAACCTGCTCCAATTCCTAATGCTGCAACAATACCAATGATTAAAGCAATTTTTGAACTATTGTTCTCATTTGCCGTAGTGTCCGATGTCATATCCGGAGATATCTCAAACATTATATCAGCTGTTGTATCCGAAGTAGAAACTTCCTCCCCATCTGCTTTTACCAGTACCATTGCCGAAATAGGCTCTACTGTCACACTGCCGCCTGCGACAGTATCCAACACTTCCGTTCCGGCTTTTTCAGCATTAATGAAGACATTCCATGTCCCATCTGGAAGCGTTACTGTCGTAACGGCTTCATTGGAATTAAATATGACAAAAATCTCTTCCGCAGACTCTCCACTCATACCGCCCTGAATATCAAAAGCAATGACGTTAGCATCCAATCCTTCTACCTGCGTAACAGCTGCGGCAACTTCTTGTGCCGTTGTAAGGCGGAGTGCACCATGTGCCTTACGAAAAGCAATCAATCCTTTATAGTATTCAAAAACCTGCGCATAATCATCCTTTTCCAAATCACTCCACTTCAGGCAGTTTATCTTATCACCCGAAGAATAGCTGTTAGAATCAAAAGTTCCGTCATCCTTAACTTTGGTACGCAGCATTTCCTCCCCTGCCTGCATGAACGGAACACCTTCCGCAGTAAGGTAAACTGCCGCTGCCAGATTATTCATTCTAATCAGAGTTGCCTCGTCAGCTTCCGGTCTGGCGGTCTGCAAATGATCAAATAATGTCAGATTGTCATGGCAGGATGCATAGTTGATGGTCTGCGACGGGCTGCTGCACCATGTATCTGCGCCCACAAAACATCGGCCAATAGTGCTTTCCATCCCGCTTTTACCTGACGCGTAGCCTAAGTCCTTATCGTCAAATACACTTCCTTTTAAACCATCCCTAATCGTATCATTAAAATATGCAAATTCCGGTGTGTATTGGGAATTAAGCTGTGTTGCCATAGTATATCCGCTCTTGGTTAGTTCAGTCGTCATTGTCCAGCCTTCGCCGTAAAAAATAACGTCAGGATGCTCCTTGTGCACTTCTTCAATAATTGCATTGACAGTCTCGGTATCCAGAAGTCCGACCAAATCGAAACGGAATCCGTCAATGTGATATTCATCCGCCCAATAGCATACGGAATCCACAATATATTTTCTAACCATAGAACGCTCTGAAGCGGTATCATTTCCGCAGCCTGAGCCGCTGGAATAAACACCGTTTTCATCAACACGTGAAAAATAATCCGGTACAATCTGGTTAAAGCAGAAAGATGAAGCGCTGTATACATGATTATAGACAACATCCATAACAACGCTTATGCCGTTATCGTGGAGTGCCTTGACCGCCTGCTTCAATTCCTTAACCCTGACGTCACCATTATATGGGTCAGTTGAATAAGATCCTTCCGGCACATTATAATTGACCGGATCATAACCCCAGTTATAAGGATTACTTTGGAGATTTGTCTCATCCACAGAACCAAAGTCATAAATCGGAAGTAAATGCAAGTGCGTTATTCCTAAGTCCTTAATATGATCTATACCTGTAGGAACTCCGCCTGCCGTCTTAGTTCCGGTTTCAGTTAATCCTAAAAATTTTCCTGCATTTTCTATTCCGGAATCTTCGCCTACGGAAAGGTCGCGTACATGCAGCTCATAAATAACCGCATCATTAATATTTTCTCCGGCATGCGGATTTACATCATTGTCCCAACCTTCCGGATCAGTTTCATCCAGATTGATAACCATAGCTCTTTCGCCGTTGACGCCTGTAGTCCTCGCGTACGGGTCGCATGCTTCCCTCTGCACACCGTCAACTACTACAGAATAAGTATAATATACGCCTCTTAAATCGCCATCCTTTTGCGCAATCCATGTTCCGTTTACATCCGGTGTCATTTCAATCTCTTCTATCAAATCATCCGCATCGCCCTGACCGGATTCATAAAGATTCAAAGTAACTGACTCTGCTGTCGGTGCCCATACACGGAAACTCGTTCCGTCTTCAGTCCATATAGCACCCTGGTCATTACCGGTATAAGTATACTCTTCTTCAAAAGACGCAGTAGAATAAATGCTTGGCATAATAATATCATATTCCACTTCTTCAAAAATAATGGTGTAGCTCTTGGAAAGATTCAGTTCCTGCTCTAAAGTAATGGTGTATACGAAATTCGCTGTCTCCGTTACATCAGAAATGTCAATTCCGCCTTCTTTTCCTGTAACAGAAAAGGCATCGGATGCATCTCCATCAATCTTACCTGTCATCGTAACCGTAACCGTTCCATCATCATTATATTTTGCTGTCCTAAGCTTTATTCCTGTAACGGCATCATCACTATATTCTTTAGTGTATCCTTCAACTCCCGACTCAACATAAATATGTACGGTACCGGAAAGCAACTCAGAAACATCAACAAACTGGTCTCCATCAAAATCCTTTGTCCAATCTGCAGTTCGTACTATAAATCCTATACGTGTTGTACCCGGATTGATTTCCTTAGTAGCAACCATATCGCCGTCTTCTTCTGCGAACGGATAGCCTGCTCCTTCTCCTCCTTCATCCCAGAACCACACATCCCAGTCGTCGTAATTTCCATCCTCTCTGTAATAATGCAGCTTTAGTGTAGGATTTTCCTCTGCGTTTACTGTCACCGCGTTCAGAAATGGTGCAAAAATCGGTGTAACCGCCAGCATTACTGCCATAAAAAGCGAACCCACTTTCTTTTTCATTATAATAGTCATGCTCCTTTCTACATTTGCGAAACTTTTCGAAACTTTTTCTTCATTATATCACAAACATTTAAAAAAGCTATAACTTTTTCCATTTCTGCAATCATACTTTTTATATTTTTCTATAAATCAACTATTCATTACAGTATCGTATAAATCTGTTCCTTCCGAATCAATCACAACTATAACGGGGAAATCCTTAACTTCCAACCTGCGAACTGCTTCCGTGCCCAAATCGTCATACGCGATTACTTCTGAAGATTGAATCGATTTGGACAGCAATGCTCCTGCTCCGCCTACTGCTGCAAAGTATACGGCTCCATTCCTGACAATAGCTTCCTTAACAGCCTTAGAACGTTTTCCCTTGCCTATCATTCCTATCAGTCCCAAATCCAGAAGCGCAGGTGCATACTTATCCATGCGGCTCGCCGTTGTCGGTCCGGCAGAACCGATTGGTCTGCCTTCTCTTGCAGGGGAAGGTCCCATATAATAAATCACATTATTCATCATATCAAACGGCAGTGCTTCTCCCTTTTCCAACGCTTCATACATCCTTTTATGTGCTGCATCTCTTGCCGTATAAATAGTGCCGGTAATATAAACATAATCTCCGGCACGTAGTTTTTTTGCATCCTCTGCGCTGATAGGCGCCTGTATGTGCTGCTCCATTTTCTAATCCTTTCTTTCTCATATAACCCTTACTGCATGCCTGTTCACATGACAGCAGATATTAATACCAACCGGAAGTCCCGCAATGTGTGTCGGATATGTATTAATATTGACCGCCAGCGCCGTGGTCGTTCCGCCCAAACCGCCTGGGCCTATTCCGGTCTTATTTATTTTTTCAAGCATCTCCTCTTCCAGTTCTTTCACATAAGGAATATCGGAATGTTCATCGACCGGTCTAGTCAATGCTTTTTTCGCCATCAATGCGCATTTTTCAAAGGTTCCTCCAATACCTACACCGATTACCATCGGCGGACAGGCATTCGGTCCGGCATCTTTTACCGCAGTAAGTATTGCGTCCTTTACGCCTTCTATTCCGTCTGCGGGTTTAAGCATAAATACTCTGCTCATATTCTCACTGCCAAACCCTTTTGGCGCAACCGTAATCTTCACCTGCTCTCCCGGAACCATCTCGTAATGTATAACAGCCGGCGTATTGTCTTTGGTATTTTCCCTGATAAGCGGGTCTTTTACAACGGATTTTCTAAGGTATCCTTCAATATATCCCGCTCTTACTCCTTCATTAATGGCGTCCTCCAAAATGCCGCCCGTAAAATGAACTTCCTGACCTATCTCAAGAAAAATTACCGCCATTCCTGTGTCTTGACAGATTGGTATCATATCTTCCCCGGCAATTTTTAAATTATCCTGAAGCTGACACAAAATCTGCCTGCCGAGCGGTGATTTTTCCCTATCCACCGCTGTTTTCATGACCTCATCCATATCCTGTGCCAAAAAATGATTTGCCTCAATGCACATCTCTTTGATGTTTTCCGTAATTTTCGCTACATCTATTGTACGCATTATGCTCCTCCATGCCGCGCTTAAATACTTCTATCCTACAATTACCCTACAATCTGATTCTTAATCTCTTCCAGTTCTTCTTGCGAAGGTTCACCCGGCTTCCAGTTTATTTTCTGATCATCATCTTTATACCGTGGGATCAAATGCATATGAAAATGAAATACCGTCTGTCCCGCTACCTCTCCGTTATTCTGCATCAGGTTAAACCCATCACAGTTCAGTTTATCCGTCATCTGCGCTGCCATTTTCTTTGCAAGAATCATCACTTTGGCTGCCGTTTCCTCCGGCAATTCATACAGATTCGCATAATGATTCTTTGGGAGAATCAACGAATGCCCTTTCGCAGCCGGTCCCAAATCCAAAATAACACGAAACTCCTCATCCTCATATAACGTCTTAGATGGTATCTCTCCATTAGCAATTTTACAAAAAATGCAATTGTCGTCCTTCATATTAATAATCCTGCTCCTTTCTCACACTTATCTATCCACATTTTTCTACTGGAATACAAAAATCTGATCCAGCATTTTAAGAACCGTGAAATCTCCTTTCATTTTCATGTCACCAGCCATGAATGAGCGTTGGAATGTGGCTGCTCCTGAAATGATTTCTAACATAATCTCCCGATTCAACTGTATTTCCACATTGAAATTATCTGTCTCTCCATAGAAACAATCCATACGTGCACTGTCTAATTCAATAATTAACGGCTTGTCCTTTTCCTCAATAACAAGCTTATATTTAGCAGCAAACCCCGCCATGGGATTAAAATGCGACCGCAGCTCCTGTAAAAATTCCGTTTCATCCTCTTTCTCACTGCTTCCCATCATATCTCTGAATAAACTGGTCAGTTCCTGAATATCAGCTTTCTGACGTTGTACATAGCTGTCGTCGGAAACATATTGTGAAAGTTGCTCTGATTCCTGCGGCGTCAAGTCAATGTTATGGGGAACCGATATCTTCTGCTTAACCACCTGATTGCTTGCCGGCAGACAGGGCATCTTCTGATTGATTGTCCGGTACAGATTCTCCGCCTTCTTCTCAATGATACGCACATAATCCTCATTGTTCTCCAGTATGCTTATATCCTCAATATACCCGCACAAACCGCTGCAAGGGCGTCCGCCTAAAATCTCCCATGCGGTTGCCAGATTCAGTTTACCTTCCTGCTCGCCATAGGTCGTAGACATAACAATCGGACACATATAAATATTGCTGATTTTTTCCTTATCTCCATACAGCCAGCATGCATCCAAAAATTGCTGCATATATCCGCCGATACCGTACCACTCTACTGTCGTTGCCAATATAATTCCATCAGCATTTTTCAATGTCTGCGGCAGTGTAGTAATACTGTTTTTCAATTCCATAAGCTTGAAATTTTCTACCGTAACATGCAGCTCGTCCAATACCTCTTCAATTTTTCCCAATACATAAAGTGTCGGATCATCAATCAATCCTCTGCCGCCATAATAAATATTAATTTTCATAATACCCCACTCCCTTGCTTTCTTTTTTTCTCTTTTCAGGAATCAGCAGCCAGCAAATACCTGCCGCCACAAATCCTGCCAATACGCCTCCAATATGAGCTGCGTTATTTACATAGCTGCTACTGAAACCACAGTATAACGAAAATGCAATAGAAAATATCAGTCTGCCTGTCGTTACCTCTGCACACTTACCTTTATATATTATAACCAGCATCAAAAGCGCTCCTTCTATTCCGAAAACAGCGCCGCTTGCTCCTACCGAGCTAACATAACTCCCGGTCAACATTTCAAGTCCTGCGGAAAACATATTTCCGACAATGCCCGACAAAAAATATATTATCATATATGGCACGCATCCAATATGCTTTTCCACCACATTTCCAATATAGTACAATATCAGCATATTACTAAAAAGGTGTTGAATGTCTGCATGAAGAAACATGCTCGTGACAATACGATACCACTCTCTGTCTTCTATCACGTTTCTTATGCTGAAAGCTCCTGTATAATATAACAAATCTCCTGTAAACATACAGGCGATAAACAAAATTACATTAATAGCAACAAGAATAATATTCCCCCAACACAATATGTTCCTGCGCGCTTCGGAACGCGGGTAGGTATCCTGATTCTCATAGATTCCATTAGCCACAGCATAAAGAAAGTTTTCCAGAATATCCTTCATTCCGTAAAAATCAGCCACCCGATTTTCATGGATTATCAGTCTGTTACTCACCGGATCAATCAGCCAGCAGAAAGCATCCTCTGAGCATAACTGCTTCGCCTTTTCAGTATCTGTACTGACAATAATCGATAACAAATGCACATTATTTATTTTCTTACTCTCAAAAAACTTCCGAATCAGTTCTTTTATATGCTCATATTGATCCACAGGAATATAAATCCCCTGATGGTAATCGATAACCTGAAGCACATTCACATACGCATTTTCAAGATGAAAGAAAAATGTAAATTCCGGAAGGTTTAGCGAAACCTTATAAAATCCCTGTTCAGTTAGTAGATGTTCCAATTGTCCATATTCCATGATTTTATTATGCCTCTCTCCTACTTCTGAGAGTAACATTTTAACCCTGTCATGTCAAATCGGAGGCTTCCAGCTTCTGCGCCAACCACTTATCATACGGGCAGCTATTCTTACAAATAGCCGCCCGCAGCTCAACGAAGCATCCGCAGGCTCTGCACATTCCATCCGCTAACAAATCACAGCTTTTGCAGACTGCCAGCCGTTCATCATATATCTGACTGTCAACCTTAATATCTGCATCCAGATTCGCGATATAAGTATGCAGATTAGTAAAATATTCCGCCTGATCCATATCTGCGGTCAGGCATTTTCTACAGATTCTTTTTTGCTGTTCCATTACTTAATGCGTAAACTGATAATGCTGCATGCCGGCGCCGTAAAGCTTATCTTCCGTCCTTCTGTCTTAAATTCGGTGAAGGTTTTCTCTTTTATATTTTCCGGCTCCTCAAAGGTATTATGTTCGCGTATTCCGCCTGTTAATATAGATGCTTCTATGGAAGATGGTTCAAGTTCCGTAAATGATATTTCTATAGGAGCAGCCCCAGAGGCAGACAGGTTATTTACCGTTACATTAACAACCCCATCTGCACCTACAGATACGGATTCCATGACTTCCGAGACCTGATATTCCGCCTCAACACCAATCGTCTTGTTTCCTTCTATAAAGCTTTCTACCAGTTCAGCTCCCTGATGATGCCTGTACATATGGAAAACATGATAAGTCGGCGTCAAAATCATTTTAGACCCTTCCGTTAAAATAACCGCCTGTAATACATTAACAAGCTGTGCAATACATGCCATCTTGACACGATCGCAATGCTTATTGAAGATATTCAGTGTAACTCCCGCTGTCAGTGCATCCCGCATTGTATTCTGCTGATACAGGAATCCGGGGTTGGTTCCGGGCTCTACATCATACCAGCATCCCCATTCATCCACCATCAGACCGATTTTTTTCTCAGGGTCATACTGATCCATGATTGCACTGTGACGTACAATCAGTTCATCCATATATAACGCTTTGGATATTGTTTTATACCATGATTTTTCGTCAAAATCCGTAGCGCTCCCTTTCTTACTCCAATTCTCAGGAACGACATAATAATGAAGTGACAAACCATCCATATATCCATGTGCAGAATCCGGATGTGGCTGCGAATAGCAGGTTTTCATGACATCCTTAGTCCAGAAATAATCCGATGCATTCGGACCGCAGCATACCTTCTTAATCGGCGCATCGTTACGATACTGTCTGATATAGGTTTGATATCTTCTGTAAAGATTAGCGTAGTATTCCGGCGTCATATTACCGCCACAACCCCAGCTTTCATTCCCTACGCCAAAATAATCTATTTTCCATGGTTTTTCATGTCCATTAGCTTTACGCAGGTCTGCCATCGGAGAAACGCCGTCGAATGTTACATACTCTACCCATTCGCTCATCTCCTGCACAGTACCGCTCCCCACATTTCCATTAACATAGGTCTTACAACCAAGCTGTCCGCACAGTTCAAAATATTCATCCGTACCAAAACTGTTATCTTCTAACACTCCGCCCCAGTGCGTATTTATCATTCTCTTTCTTTTTTCTTTAGGCCCTATGCCGTCCTTCCAGTGATATTCATCTGCAAAACAGCCTCCCGGCCAGCGAAGTACCGGTATTTTCATTTCCTTCAGTGCATCCACCACATCTTTTCTCATGCCATTTACATTGGGAATATCCGAGTTTTCTCCAACATACAATCCTTCATAAATACATCTGCCCAGATGCTCAGAAAAGTGTCCGTAAATTTCAGGATTAATATGCCCTTTTTTGTTTTTTTCATTGATAAATATTTGCACTGTGCTTCCTCCTTTAAAATGTGTATTATAAGAATTATATCAATTCTGAATGATTAGTCAATAATCTTACCTATAACAATAATTCAGTTTTCCAAACCGGATTTCATCTCCCGGCACTATTTCTACCGTCTCGCTTGGCTCCATACGCAGCCCGTTTTTATATGTACCATTCATGGAATTCATATCAGTCAGAAAAATTTTGTCCCCCTGCTTCTCAATACGCGCGTGAAGTCTGCTGACGGAATCGTCATGTAGAACACAGTCCACACAGCCTGCCATTTTTCCTATGGTAAAAGGAAACTTGGTCAATTCAATATGCCTTTTATTCTTATTATCCAAGGCATACAGCTTATATTCCGTATCCTTCATTTTAGCATCCATAAAAATTGTTTTGCTATATCCTTCATTATGCTCCTGCTCATTATGAATAAGCCTTGTATCTGTTCCTCTTATATTTCCTGCGGATGTCATTCCCATGTTTTTATCCAGTATATTTTTCAAAGTAACATTACTCTCCTCACGAAATTCATCTTCGATATCCCTTAACAGTTCGCGTTCTTCCTGCTCCTTTTTTTGCATTCTTTTTCCCGACAGTAAAACCTGTGCTATAGAAAAAATCAGGCATAAACCCATGACCGCCATACAGCACATAATCATCATCAATTCACGCGGCGTTAATTCATAATTATTGTAAATCCACAATACAGCGCCGATTCCACATATCGACACTATAGCGAAGACCGTATAATATATAGTGTTTTTCTTTTGCTCTGTCTGTCCTTCGCTTTCATGATGTGCGTAAAAATTTTCATTACCCGTTTCTATATAATCCGCTGTATTTCCACCTATTGTGCCGGTGTCTGCAATACTTCCATCTCCAAATACGGAACCATTATCAATTACCGTCACTACTTCTTTTATATCTTCCGGTTCATCAAAAAACGCTAGCGCATCAGCCACGGAAAAAAATGGACTCTCAGACAGTTCATAAATCTGATAAATAATATTTGCAAGCTTTTGATTCCCCGTATCTATATGATTCAGCAAATAATCCATCAACGGCTCATATGGATTTTCGCTCTGTAAGTTTGCACAGGGATAATACAGTCCAAAATATTTCTTAGATGTGAAATCATAGAAAATACAATCCGGTCGCATCAGCAACCCTCTTTCTTCCATAAAAAATTGCCCCAGGTTCCGATAAATTATATCTATCTGGCTGAAAAAATCTCTAACCTGTTCATAGGACATCTTCTTTTCCTGATATAGATTTTCAAAAGTAATTTTGGAACTAATGTCGTAATAAATGTATACCTCTCCATTAACATTTCTGACAGAGCATTTTACGATCCCATCTATCTTATTATACGCAAGCATGCTCCTAAGATAATTTTCTCCCATACCTGTGTCTTCACACTTTAGAATCATATAGTTATGCTTATAATCTTTAAAATATTTTGCTTCTATCATTTTTCTATCATTACCATCCCTCTTTATTCTTATATAATAGATTTTCCACCATTCTAAATCCGCGAAGCAATTTCGTTGGATTAATTTCCCATGCTTTGCTTTCAACCTTAATTTGCCATCCACTTGCTTTAGCCATAGTCATAAAATGATTAAATGGCGGTTGTACGCTGCATTGTGCATATACCTTTACTTCCTGACCATGCCGCTCCGCACTTCCCTGTACTTTGTCTGTTCCAAAATACTTCTTTCCAAACTGCCCGTTCATATGGGCATTAATATAGTTCACTGCACCGCCCTCTTCCTTCTGAATGCTTCCGCGTATGCACAACGTATAAGCGTCCTGAAACAGTACGCATTTGTCATATACATAAAATGAAGCATAAATCAAAAATACAAACATAAAGATAACCCACGGCATAATAAAACAGGCTTCCAATGTCATATATCCTTTTGCTGTTTTATGTTTTATTTTTCTAAACAAAGAAACTCACCCCCATTCCTATAGTAAGAAACGGAATTAATGGTAACCTGCTATTTCTTCCCGCTTTACGGAATATCAGCAAAATCAGAGCAAATACAGATGAAAATATCAGACCTACGCATAAGATAAGAAAACATCTGAAAAATCCCAAAAATAATCCCAATATTATAAGCATCAGCCCATCACCATATCCCACCTTCTCTCTCGTACAGAAGCCAAGTAAGAGAAAAAACATTCCCGGCAACAAAGATTCTGCAATTCCTGAAACAGTTTCCAATCCCTTACATATATGCCACATCTCAATTCCTAATGCCGTCAGAAAACCAGTAATTAAAATCAATAGTGGAAGTTCCTTTTTTCTGATATCAAATATTGAACATATGCATAATAAAACGCAAACCAACGCTTCCGTAATAATATTGTCTATCTGCATTTTGAACACCTCCCTCTTACTCCTACCTGCGATAACGGTATAGTATAAATTGTTCTTTTTAATCCGGAGCAGGTAATCATAGTGTGATAACTGCTGCCCTGAGTTGTGATATATGCCGTTTCCTGCATATTACTGCTGCCGCAAATTTCACATGGATAATACTTTCCGCCCGACTGATTTCTCTTATCCGCTATGCTGTCTTTATTGACTTCAACAATAGAAGGGTTTAAATATGTACAGTTTCGGTTCGTATGATATACCGTTCCGGTCTCTGTCACATATACCATTGGGTCGTCTTGTGTAAAATCACTCAATCCGGTCTCTACATCATATCCGGTCCATGCCCTTCCGTAATAACGCTGATTCATATCAAATCCATCAAATCCAAGAATTGAAAAGAGCGGCAAAACCTGATAATTCACACATATTTCAACAATATCATCGCGCTCCATAATTGCCGTTCCTGCAAAACTAATTCCGGCAGCTCCGTTTTTAATGCACGACTTATTCAGATACGTTACACCGACATAGTCCATAACCTCCTCTCTGGCATACATCTGTGTCAACAATACAGATGCGATTCCTTCAGGCACTATGTTTGCTTTTTCGTATGCGTATCCATAAAATGCCATTTTATTACCCACCTGATGGATAGCCGCGTTAAACCTGCTCTGTACACTAATTACATTCATGACGGATATAAGATTAACTATAAAGAACAAAAACAATGGCAATGCAAAAGCAGCTTCAACCGTCATCGATGCATTAAGCCTCCATGAGATAAAAGGGGACACCCTTTTTATCGATCCCATTTGGTGAAGAACATCTAGATATGTCCGGAGAGAATATGCTGTCGAATTGTTTTTATTTTTATTTTTTAACCGTAAAAAGGGCATCCCCTTTTACCTCCTTTCCGCTTAATAAAATCCATACAGCCGTTCCATTTCATAGCTGTAGCCAAAGCCGCTTGTAACCGACAGTCTTGCTCTATATGTATCAAAGCATCCGTCCAAGCGGAAGTCGCTGTTTCCGGGTGTTTTCCTAATATCCATTTCCATGATATCCATGGCACGAAATGTCCTGTCATGAGAATCCATAAGAAACAACATAATTTCCAGATATTCTTTATAACTTAATCCTCTGCCGCTGTCTTCCGTATCCTTAAGGCTTCCTCTTACATTTTTAATACTGTTAATTCCGGTTTTCCAGTCAGCAGAGGTTTTATAAATCGGAACACGCGCACCTCTGAACAAGTCCTTTACATCCTGTAAGCTTTCTACATATGCCCATGCGAATAAAATCGTATACTTCACAGGTTCAACCAGTTCAGGGCAAAGCATTACTGCAGTTAACGCAAGTGCCATTGCTTCTGCCTCTGCGACTTTCGTGCCATCTGACATTATATAAAGTACATTTGCAACCTCTCTCCACTTAAGAAGCCTTTTAGCTATCTGCTCAAGGTTCTGCCAGTCCGTATCCTTACCTGCAATTATGTATTCAATCTGATATTGCAGCATGGAGTCTTCCTTTTCATCCCCATAATACCCGCATTTATCAAATAAATAAGCCAGAAAAAGAATCTCATTCGAAGTTCCGGAAACAGCTTCTGCCTCTGTGCACGTCCCGCTTCCCTGCATCAATGTTCGTCTGGAAATATATTTTTCAGGTAGAATTTTTACAGTTGAAATACTTCCTATATCATCTATGACCAAATTCAAAACACCTATGCTACGCGTTGCATTGGCAGCATCAGCAGGATTATCTAACGGCACCTCCTCATATGTGCCGTCTTCCACCTCCTGCAAAGGCAGACCTATTTCATCAATTTGTGCCTGAGCGCTTTCTCTTTCACTTTCTACATTTCGCGTTTCCATCTGTGAACTTTCAACCTGTGCAATATTTCCTGTAATCCTAGCAAGTATGTTTCCCATCGGATAATCTGCCATAAAATCGCTAATCTGCCTTTTTAGCACATTACCATCTTCATCCGATGCAATAGAATATTCTGTAAGTTCTACGCTTTCCACGTTCATATCCAGAAAATCTCTTGTCCTTTGAAAAATGCTTTCACCCCGACTATTAAAGTTTTCCTGAATATATTTCCTTAAATGCTCTTCCGTATTAGCAATGGAAGGTATGCTTCCACCATAAGATGTATCCACAAACAACAAATCATACTGCTCTAACAATTCCCTATGATATTCCGCCAGAACCGAATTCATCCCAATATCTGCTGCGCACTCGAATTTCATCCTGATGGCACTGATTCGCGCCCCTTCTATTACGGTGAATACAAGGGACAGAATCAATGTTAGCGATAATGACAGAAAAATCGTTATGTATCCTTTTCTCATGACATTATTGTGCCGCTGTCTGATGTAATCTTTTCAAATACACTTTGTACCAGACTGCGCAGCTGCGCCTTAAAAATAATTACCAATCCGACCAATACCACAATAATCAGAATAATCTCTACTGTTCCCATTCCTTCTTCTTCCTTTAGGAAATCCTTAAATCCTTTTAGTCTTTTTTTACCCATAACTTTCCTCTCCTTTTTTCTTAAAAAATTTCATACTACTATTTTCCTGTTTAGATTTTTCTAATTGAGATTTTTAAAATGAACAGAACGCCGGAAACATTATAATCACCATGACAATACATAACATCATCATCATTGGCATATGA
>JAIDPH010000148.1 GCA_029062885.1 Lachnospiraceae bacterium | reverse complement strand
TCCTGAGTCTGCTCGACTTCCGTGCCGAATAACGAATTTTTCTTTAAGCCCGTCTTATCCTCGATAATAATTGCAGAAACGCCCATACGTTCAAGCGACCTCACCGTATAAACAAAATGCTCGGTAAGACCGCCGGTATCGCCGTCGAAAATTATGGGCTTTGTAGTTACTTCCATAACGTCGTCTATAGTTCTGAAACGCGAAGTCATATCTACAAGTTCAATATCGGGCTTACCTTTTGCCGTGGAAGCACATAACGAGCTTATCCACATTGCGTCAAACTGGTCGAATTCGCCGTTATGCTCGACAACCGTCTTTTCCGCAATCAATCCCGTAATTCCACTGTGAGCTTCTATGGCTGATACTATGCCTTTTATTCCAAGAATTTTCTTGATTTCCTGTCAAATTTAGGATATAATACTAACTAAGATGTCTCCTGACAATCTGCTTAGAAAGGAGGCAATGCAAAATTTAATAAAGAAATCTGTTTCTCATACACTATTTATATAACACTTCTTTATATAGTATGAGAAAGTCTTACAGGCTTATGTGCCTGATCGTAGAATAATTTTTTTCATTCGCTATTTTCACAATTATAATTCACAAGGATTGAAAAGGTTATACAGTTATTTTTATTTTTTGAGCATGTCGGAAACATCTTACAGATTATTTCAAGCAATCTAAAGCATTTTTAATTTTTCCATTTTTTGTATAAGCCGGTGACTGTATGTTATTACCACACGGAACCCTTTTGGAATGTTATCGGATTTTACTAAATATGGCTAGACTATAATTTTGCGGATATAATTAAATACAGGAAGTCCCCGCTTCTTTTGCACCTCCTACGCGAAAATAGTCAAAAAAAGTAAAAAATGATAATGACGTTGCGGATATTGTCTGTTATAATAAGGACGATTAGAAAGGAGCTGGATAAATGAAAAAAGTAATTCCGGTGCTTATTGCTATCGTCCTTATTTTTATAGTTGCGTCAGTGGCATTTGGCGCCAAAATAATGGAGAAATACTCATATTCAAAGGAACGTGCGGATTTAGAAGAATACTTTGAAATTACAGGGGCAGATGATGTGCCGATTATTCTGCAGGACGAGCGTATCGAAGAACATGCGAAAATATGGGATAACGTATGTTATTTTGACTTTGATACAGTACAAAAATATTTTAATGACAGATTTTATGAAGATAAGATTGAGAAACTTCTTATATACACAACGCCATACACAATCATACGTACGGAAATCGGCTCATCCGTCTTCCAGTCAAGCGTTGATGAGTATGATGATATAGGATATATTATTTCCAGGTATGAAGGAGATATCCTTTATGTGGCGGCAGATTTTGTAAAGCAATATGCCAATTTTTCTTATGAACTTTTTACGGAACCATACCATATGCAGGTATATACGCAATGGGATGAGAGAATTGTGGCAGATATTGATAAGGATACGCAGGTAAGATATCAGGGGGGAATTAAAAGCGATATTCTGACAGACGTATCGATGGGAGATACTGTCATCATACTTGAAGAGATGGAAACGTGGACTAAGGTAAAAACGAAGGATTCTTATATAGGTTATGTTGAAAACAAGCGGCTGACAGATAAACGCAGCGAGCAGCCGGCAGCTGTGACAGACTACGTGGAACCGGAATATGTAAGCATTTCTAAAGATTATAAGATTAATCTGGCATGGCATGCCGTGTATGATCTTGGAGGGAATGATACATTGACGGGATTGCTTGCAAATACTAAAGGGGTGAATACTATTTCGCCTACATGGTTCGTGCTTACGGGTAACGAAGGCAATTTTACCAGCCTCGCATCTAAGGATTATGTAAATACGGCACATAATATGGGATTGGAAGTATGGGCGCTTATCAGCAATATTTCGGAAACAGAATCAATAGATATGTATACGCTTCTTTCCCAGACCTCTACAAGAACTAAGCTGATAGACAACCTGATTAATACGGCGTTGGAGTATGATTTGGATGGGCTGAATATTGACTTTGAGAATATAAGTACTGATGCAGGAGAAGGCTTTATTGAATTTATCAGAGAATTGTCTATACAATGCAGGGCAAACGGTATAATCCTGTCAGTAGATAATTATGTGCCGATGGGATATAATAACCATTACCACAGGAAAGAACAGGGAGTGGTAGCTGATTATGTAATCATAATGGGCTATGACGAACATCATGGAAACAGCGAAGAAGCCGGCTCTGTTGCTTCAATTGATTATGTGGAAAAAGGTATAGCAAAGACAACTGAAGAGGTTCCGGCAGATAAGGTCATAAATGCTGTTCCGTTTTATACAAGGATTTGGGAGACCAAGGGAAGCACACTGAGCAGTCAGGCAGTCGGAATGGGAATGGCAGCAGAGTATGTTGAGAATCATCACATGGAGATAAGATGGGACGAGACAACCTGCCAGAATTATGGTGAATACCAATCCGGAGACAGTTTTATTCAGGTGTGGCTTGAGGATGATGAATCTATTCAGGTGAAGCTGAGTATTATGGACAAGTACAATATTGCAGGTGTGGCAAGCTGGAGACTTGGATTGGAAAAGGCTTCCGTATGGGATATAATAGAGGAATATTTAAATAAATAACATATGGTATGATATTGGGTGAAAAGTCAGAGGAGGATGCTCTGGCTTTTTGCGTTTAAGAAAGGAGCATGGTTATTTATATGTCAGAGAGGTTTTTAAGAGCAGAATTATTACTGGGAAGCGAGGCTATGGATAAGCTGCGCCGGGCGCATGTTGCGGTATTCGGTATCGGCGGTGTGGGTGGATATATAACAGAAGCCCTTGCCAGAAGCGGCGTGGGACATTTTGATCTGATAGATAACGATAAGGTATGTCTGTCGAACATTAATCGCCAGATCATTGCTACAGAAGACACGTTGGATAAATATAAAGTGGATGTCATGAAGGAAAGGATTTTATCAATCAATCCTGATGCGGAGGTGAATGTTTATAAGTGTTTCTACCTGCCGGAAAATTCGGAACAATTTAATTTCGCACGTTATTCTTATGTGGCGGATGCCATAGATACCGTAACTGCTAAAATAGAACTTGTCCTGCAGGCGCAGAAAGCCGGTGTGCCGATTATCAGCAGTATGGGAACGGGCAATAAACTCGATCCTGCAAGGTTTGAAATCGCGGATATTTATAAAACTTCCGTATGCCCATTGGCAAAAGTCATGAGGCGGGAACTACGCAAGCGCGGTGTAGAGAAATTGAAGGTATTGTATTCTAAGGAAGAGCCTGTTAGATTTTCCGAGGGACGCTCGGTTCCGGGCAGTGTTTCTTTTGTTCCTCCGGCGGCAGGATTGATTATTGCGTCGGAGATTGTTAAGGATATTATTAGGTAATCAAAAGTTATAAAAAATTGTTGATTTTTTATAATAAAGTAGTATTATAATAGTATTCATACCGAAAAACTATGAAAAGGCTGAGAGGAGTAAAAGCATTTATTATGAAAATTTCGACAAAAGGAAGATACGCGCTGCGTTTAATGTTGGATTTGGCAACATATAATACCGGGGGGCCGGTCAGCTTAAAAGATGTAGCCAAAAGACAGGAAATATCGGATAAGTATTTGGAGCAGATTATTTCAGTCTTGAATAAGGCGGGTTATGTAAGGAGTATAAGAGGAGCACAGGGTGGTTATCTTTTGAAGAAAGAGCCTTCTGAATATACAGTAGGAATGATTCTGCGATTAACGGAGGGGGATTTGGCGCCTGTAAGTTGTGTTGGAGATGAAAAGGAAGAGTGTGGGCGCAGGGGACAGTGCGTTACAGTAAGAATATGGGAACAAATTTATGAAGCTGTCAGTAAAGTGGTGGATAATATTACACTGGAGGATATGCTGGAATGGCAGGCAGAACTGTCAGATCATTACAGTATATAGGAGGTTACGAATTTAAGCAGCTTGGGAAAGGAGTACGGTTATTTTAATGAATAAATTAATTTATCTGGATAATGCAGCAACGACACAAATGCATAAAGAAGTACTGGACGCCATGATTCCATATTTTACGGAATATTATGGGAACCCTTCTGCAATCTATACCTTTGCGGGAGATGCCAAGAAAGCTGTAGACGAGGCAAGAAAAACGCTGGCGGCAGGAATTGGCGCTGCACCCGAAGAAATCTATTTTACCGGCGGCGGCAGTGAATCCGATAACTGGGCGTTAAAGGCGGCGGCAGAAGCATATGCGGAAAAAGGAAAACATATCATTACAAGTAAAATAGAGCATCATGCCATTCTTCATACGGCTGAATATTTGGAGAAAAATGGTTATAGGGTTACTTATCTGGATGTGGATGAAAACGGATTGATAAATCCTGATGAATTAAGAGCGGCAATCCGCCCTGATACAATTTTAATTTCCATTATGGCGGCAAATAATGAAATCGGAACGATAGAGCCGCTTGAAGAAATAGGTGTGATTACAAAGGAAAACGGAATACTTTTCCATACGGATGCAGTACAGGCTTTTGGACATATTCCAATTGATGTAGATAAGATGCATATTGATATGTTGAGCGCAAGTGCACATAAACTTGGAGGCCCGAAAGGAATCGGTATGCTGTATATACGTAAGGGAGTCAAGATTCGTTCATTCATTCATGGCGGGGCGCAGGAAAGACAAAGAAGGGCAGGCACACATAATGTACCCGGAATTGCCGGATTTGGCAGGGCAGCACAGCTTGCCTTTGACGATATGGAAAAGCGCAGCAGTTATGAAGCGGAACTAAGGGATTATATGATAGAACGTATCCTGACAGAAATTCCATATTCCCGTCTGAATGGAGACAGGACTGACAGACTGCCCAATAATGCTAATTTCTGTTTCCGCTTTATTGAAGGGGAATCACTGCTGATTTTATTGGATCAGAATGGCATTTGCGCATCCAGTGGCTCAGCATGTACATCAGGCTCCTTAGACCCATCCCATGTACTTCTGGCAATCGGACTGCCGCATGAAATAGCGCATGGTTCACTGAGGCTTACCATATCTGAGAAGACGACCAGAGAAGAGATTGATTTTACTGTCGATAAAATAAAGGAGATAGTTGAACGGCTCAGAAATATGTCGCCATTGTACGAAGACTTTATAAAAAAACAGAAATAAAATATTGCAGTGTCTATGTAAATTAGAAGGAGAGACGGAAAATGTATAGCGAGAAGGTAATGGACCATTTTAATAATCCGAGAAACGTTGGAGAAATGGAGAATCCAAGCGGCGTAGGAACTGTTGGAAACGCCAAGTGTGGAGACATCATGCGTATATATCTTGATATAGATGATGAAGGGATTATCAGGGAGGCAAAATTCAAGACATTCGGATGTGGCGCGGCAGTTGCAACCAGCAGCATGGCAACAGAGCTGGTTAAGGGAAAGACTGTACAGGAGGCGTTGCATGTGACGAATAAAGCAGTAATGGAAGCTCTGGACGGGCTGCCGCCTGTCAAGGTACATTGTTCTCTGCTTGCCGAGGAAGCTATTCATGCGGCATTGTGGGATTATGCTGAGAAGAATAATATCAAAATTGAAGGACTGGAAAAACCGGTAAATGACATTGAGGAAAAGGAAGAAGTTCCTGATGAAGAATACTGAGGCTGCGGCATTAATGACTTTTAGCCAATGATATTTTGAGTTTATCCTGCATAAAGTATAACAATACAGTTATGTAGGAATGAGTATATGAAACAGAAAGAAAACCTGAAAACAACAGTAAGAGTAATTTCAGTATTGATTATCATGGCGGTGGTATATTTTTCCGCATATCGGCGAACCGAAAAAACTGCCGCCGGCAGTGCCACTGCAGGCAAAGAAAAACCATGTGTCGTTATTGACGCGGGACATGGAGGGGCAGATCCGGGTAAAGTAAGCGCCAGCGGTGCGTTGGAGAAGGATATCAATTTAGAAATTGCTATGAAACTACAGCAGTTTTTGGAACAGGAAGATGTGGAAGTGGTTCTGACCAGAGACTCTGACGCCGGTTTGTATGATGAAAATGCCTCCAATAAAAAGGTACAGGACATGAAGCGGCGCGTAGAACTAATCGAATCAACCAAGCCCGTTGTGACAGTCAGTATTCATCAAAACAGCTATCATGAAGAATATGTACACGGCGCACAGACTTTTTATTATGGAAGCAGTGAACAAAGCAAGGAACTTGCAGAGAAAATACAACAGGTGTTATTGAATACGGTCGATAGGAACAACACCCGCATCGCAAAGGCCAACGACAGTTATTATCTTCTGAAAAAAACTTCATCCCCGATTGTGATTGTGGAGTGCGGTTTTTTGTCTAACAGAGAAGAAGCGCAGAAGCTTGAATCGGACTATTATCAGGAAAAACTTGCATGGGCTATACATATGGGGATATTGCAATATTTGAATGAGATTGACTGATATTATGTATGAGATAGCCAAATTTGAAAAAGTATGATATTATGATAGAGAAATATATAAACAGAGCTTATGCAGGGAGGATAATCATGATAGGAATAGGCAGCGACCACGGTGGTTATGATTTAAAAATGGCAGTAATCAGTTATCTGGAAGAACAGGGAATAGAATATAAGGATTACGGCTGTATGGATAAAAGCTCCTGTGACTATCCAATATACGGAAAGGCAGTAGCTGAAGCAGTAGCTGACGGTACATGTGAAAAAGGTATTGTTATCTGCACGACCGGAATTGGAATTTCCATGGTGGCAAATAAAATACCGGGTATCCGCTGCGCACTGTGCGCTGATACTGTATCTGCGAAACTGACAAGGCTTCATAATGATGCTAATGTATTGGCAATGGGAGGCGGCATCATTGGAAATAACCTGGCGATAAGCATCGTGGATGTTTTTCTGCATACGGAATTTTCGGAAGAAGAGAAGCATAAAAGAAGAGTAGCTATGGTTGACGCAACATTACAATAGAAAGCCGGCCTGAAGTATGATTTATGTATATTGAGGAGGGTTTTATGATATCCAAACAGAAGGCAGCGGCGCTGATTTTCACCCTGCTTCTTTGCGTGGCTCCGATTTACGTTTATGCCACAGAAGAAACCAGACAGCAGATTCAGCAGGCGGAAGAGCAGCGTAACAATACACAGTCTCAGCTTAATGCAACTCAGGAGAATCTGGAAGGTCTGAATGAACAGAAGGATTCTCTGGAGAGCACTTTGTCTAATTTGAATACGGAATTGTCGCAGGTAAGCACTAATCTGAGTGAGCTGGAGACTAAGATTTCAGGTAAGGAAGCTGAGATAGAGTCTACTAATCTGAAGATTGAACAGGCTAATAAAGACTTGGAAGATGCAATAGCTGTAAAAGATGCGCAATATGAAAATATGAAAAATATTATTCAGTTTATGTACGAAAATGGAGACAGCATGTATATGGAAATGCTTTTTTCCTCCGAAAGCGTCTCGGATATGCTG
Organism: Lachnospiraceae bacterium; assembly: GCA_029062885.1. Taxonomy (GTDB): domain Bacteria; phylum Bacillota; class Clostridia; order Lachnospirales; family Lachnospiraceae; genus UBA3282. The sequence goes on along the minus strand of JAIDPH010000148.1, from coordinate 9,321 downwards.
AATAAGGGCGATTATATTGAGCAGCTGTCGGCATATCAACAGCGGACATTGCAGAGCTACATAGATACACAGGAGAAGATTGAAGAAATAGCGGCTCAATTGGAAGAGGACAAAACGCTACTTGAATCTGACAAGAGCGAGATGGATCTATATAAGGATCAGGTAGTAGCGGAGCAAAGCCGTGTGTCAGGGTTGGTCAGCCAGGCGAGTAATTCGCTTGCCGTAACATCAGACCAGATTTCGGATGCGGAAGCCGCGGCGGAAGCATATGAACAGCAGCTTAAAGAGCAGGACAAAAATCTTGAAGCGCTGAGGGCTAAACTTGCCGAAGAAATACGCATGACGCAGTTGGCGGCTCAGTCAAGCTGGAGAGATATCTCGGAGGTCAACTTTGCGGAAGATGACAGATATCTTCTGGCGAATCTGATTTATTGCGAAGCCGGAGCAGAACCGTATGAAGGCAAGGTGGCGGTAGGCTCTGTTGTTATGAACAGAGTATTAAGTTCGGTTTATCCAAATACAATAGTGGGTGTTATTTATCAGAATAAACAGTTTTCGCCGGTAGCAAGCGGAAGGCTGGCACTGGCGCTGGCTGAAGGAAGGGCAACGCCGAGCTGCTATCAGGCGGCAGATGAAGTTATGTCGGGTACGACCAATGTTGGGACATGCCTATATTTCAGGACGCCTGTAAGCGGAGTCACGCCCAAATATACTATAGGCGGACATATTTTCTATTGATACATTTTGTTTCCTGATTGTTTTCAGCTTATGACTTTCTCAATAGGTGACTGAAGGTCATTGAAATTGCCTGAATATATGATTTCTAACAGATTGTTTAAACTGAGTAAGGCTTTTTTTAGAGTCTCTTCTGAGATGAGCTTTTCTGACAGCGCGTCGGCGAGTTCATTCAGATCTACAACTTTTACAAAGCCGTCGGGATAAATTATGACATCAGCCAGAAGGTCTGTAACGATATATGTATTTGTTTCGGATTGGTATTCATATTCTACAATATCACAGTACCAGTACATGAGGGTATTATCTTCCCGGTAAAATTTGCTGACCTTACAGCCCTTATTCAGAAAATAGCAGGAATAGCCGTGGTGAAGATCTTTTTTTGGCTTTAAAGAATTCCAGCCGGTAACAATTATCTGCTCATCCTGATACAGGATTCTGTCATCTTTTAATAAGATACATTCTTCCGGAATGATCCTTTTACGATACAATATAGGCTCTGGCATATTATCTCCCGATTTTGATTTACTATTGATTAAAGCTTCAATAGAAGAATTTGATTTGATTTCTATATATAAAAAGTTACACTTCCTTATATAAAAAGTCAACGATAAGTTATTTTTTTTGAAATTAAGAGTGCTATTACTCCGCATATCTGCAATTATAGTAACATTTCTACAAGTTTATTCATGTTTACTGGAAAATTACTGGACAATTATACAAAAAATGGATATAATTTTATTTATGGATATAAAAAGCCCCTGAAAGGGAATAAACGTGAAATATAATAAAAATGTCTATCATGCCCTGATGATGATCAGCCAGTTTGGTATCAATATGCTTGTTCCTATCTTCCTTTGTTCTATCATAGGTATTTATATAGATAAAAAGTGTGGAACCGGTATATGGGTGGTTATTCTTTTTTTTGTCGGAGCTGCTGCCGGATTCAGGAATGTGATGAAATTCGCGAAGAAAATATATGAAGTTCCCGCTGTTACGCGAAAGCGCAGCGAGAGTAATCGGGAAGATGAGTGCGATGGAAAAAAGCTGGAAGAAAAAAATTGATACAACGTTGTTTGAACTGTGTCTGGGCATTTTTCTCTTTGGCATTGTATGTCAGGCAGTCATTTTGATTTTCTCGCGCAATCCGGATTACAGCATTGGATTGTGGATTGGAACTGTATTAGGAATAACAAGTGCTATTCATATGTGGTGGTCATTAAACAGGGGACTGGATATGGCTGAAAAGGACGCGGTAAAAGCGCTCGGAACGCAAAGCCTTGTAAGGAATTTTGTATTTATAGCTGTTGTGGTATTGCTTGCGATCAGCGGATTTGCTGATCCGATTTGTGCTTTTTTAGGATATATGGGAATGAAGGTGTCTGCATACATGCAGCCTTTTATCCATAGAATCAGTTCCAAAGTATTTGGAATGCAATAAAATTAATACAGAAGGGGGTGAGATTATGGGGCAAGGAGTTCTATTGTCTGCGGGCGCTGATATAGACTTCATGATTCATGGAGTGTTTTCTTATCAGCTTTTTGGTCAGACCGTCTGGATTACGACGACGCATGTCTGCCTTTTGATTGTTATGCTGGTGATCATTGGATTTTGTATTGCAGCAAACAAGGCAGTCAAACATGCATCCGAAATTCCGGGAACTTTCCAGAACATCGCTGAGATGGTTGTGGAAATGTTGGACAATATGGTCGGTGGCGTTATGGGTAAATTTTCGCCCCAGTTCCGAAATTATATCGGAACCATATTTATCTTTATTCTTCTAAGTAATATTTCCGGATTGTTCGGACTGCGGCCGCCTACGGCTGACTACGGAGTTACTTTTCCGCTTGGTATCATTACTTTTACGCTGATATTTGTTAACAAGTTAAGATATCAGAAAGTAAAGGGATTTATTGCGGGATTATGTGATCCATGGCCGTTTTGGGCACCCATTAATGTAATAGGTGATGTTGCGGTGCCGATTTCTCTTTCACTGCGTTTGTTCGCAAACGTTTTGTCAGGAACAGTCATGTTGGCATTGGTTTATGGTTTGTTATCAAAGATAGCTATTGCATGGCCGGCAGTGCTTCACGTTTATTTTGATTTGTTCTCAGGAGCAATTCAGACTTATGTATTCTGTATGCTGACTATGACATATATTACAGATGCATGTACGACGAGCGATTAAGCTTTGTCCCAAAGAATGCCGGAGACGGCTGGCTTTTATAAGAGCGTTATTAAATATCAATAAAGTTAATAAAGAAAAGTTATATAAGGAGGAAACAGAAATGGAATTTAACAGAGAGTTTATTTTAGGATGTTCAGCGATTGGCGCGGGACTTGCAGTTATTGCAGGTATCGGACCTGGTGTTGGACAGGGTATTGCGGCAGGACATGCGGCAGCAGCGGTTGGAAGAAATCCGGGAGCTAAGTCGGATATCACATCTACCATGCTTCTTGGACAGGCTGTAGCAGAGACCACAGGTCTGTATGGCTTGCTGATTGCATTCTTACTTTTGTTCGTAAAGCCTTTAGCGAACTAAGAGCCTCTGGCAAAAATATGGTGAAAGGAGGCTTAAAGCTTGAATGCGATAATGAGTATGAATCTGATACTTGCATCGGCTGAAATGGAGCCAAGACTTTTTAATTTGGATTTTCAGCTTTTACATGATGCGGTATTGTCAATTATTGCAGTCGTTACTTTATTCCTGATAGCGTCGCATTTCCTATTTAATCCTGTAAGAAATATGCTTCAGGCAAGACAGGATAAGATTAAGGGAGAACTTGATAACGCTGCAAAGGATATGGCGGATGCAAGAGAGTTGAAGGCGGAATATGAAGCCAAACTAAGAGATATTGATAAAGAAGCGGAAAGCATCTTAAGCGAAGCCAGGAAGAAAGCATTGGCTAATGAAAATAAAATTGTGGCGCAGGCAAAAGAAGAAGCTGCAAGAATTGTTGAAAGAGCGAATGCGGAAGCCGAACTTGAAAAGAAGAAAGCGGCTGACGAAGTGAAGCGCGAGATGGTGGTATTGGCATCTTTGATGGCAGGAAAGGTCGTAAATGCGGCAATTGATACGACTGTTCAGGATAGTCTGATTGATGAAACGCTGAACGAAATGGGTGACAGTACATGGCTAAGCTAATTTCAAAGACATATGGAGATGCGCTGTTCGAACTTGCAGTAGAAGAAAACAAAGTTGATGCGCTGTTTGATGAAATACAGCAGCTAAGAGAGATTCTCAAGGAAAATGATGAATTTGGCAGACTTATGGAACATCCCAAAATCATCAAAGAAGAGAAGCTTGAGGTTCTTAACAATGTTTTCAAGGGAAAAATTTCCGATGAACTGCTGGGATTTATGACAGTTGTAATCTCTAAAGATCGTTATCAGGAAATGGATGAAATTCTGGAATACTTCATTATGGAAGTTAAGAAGTACAAAGGAATAGGCGTTGCAACTGTAACAACAGCGATTCCATTAAGAGAAGAACAGCGGACGAAGATTGAACGCAGACTTCTTGATACAACTAAGTATAAGTCTATGGAAATGCATTACAAACAGGATGCTGCATTAATTGGCGGTATGGTAATCCGTATTGGTGACAGAGTCGTAGACAGCAGCATCAGTACTAAATTAAATGAACTACAGAAAGATTTGCTGAGAGTTCAGATTTAAATTTTATTCTAAAAGAAAGGTGCGTATGATCCATGAATTTAAGACCAGAAGAGATTAGTTCAGTCATTAAGGATCAAATTAAGAGATATGCTTCTGCGCTTGAAGTATCGGATGTTGGAACGGTTATTCAGGTAGCAGATGGTATTGCTCGCGTACACGGTCTTGAAAATGCTATGCAGGGTGAATTGTTGGAATTCCCCGGAGATGTATACGGTATGGTACTTAACCTTGAGGAAGACAATGTCGGAGCTGTACTTCTTGGAAGTCAGCATAATATTAACGAAGGTGATATTGTTAAGACAACAGGCAGGGTTGTTGAAGTACCGGTTGGAGACTGTATGCTGGGCCGTGTTGTAAATGCCCTTGGAATGCCGATTGACGGTAAAGGGCCGATCCAGACGGACAAATATCGTAAAATTGAAAGAGTGGCATCCGGTGTTATCACAAGAAAGTCAGTTGATACGCCTTTACAGACCGGTATCAAAGCGATTGACTCCATGGTTCCTATCGGAAGAGGGCAAAGAGAGTTGATTATCGGTGACAGACAGACCGGTAAAACCGCAATTGTAATTGATACCATTATTAATCAAAAGGGACAGGGTGTAAAATGTATTTATGTGGCAATCGGTCAGAAAGCTTCAACTGTAGCATCTATTGTCAAGACATTAACCGAGTACGGCGCTATGAGCTATACTACGGTAGTTGCTGCTTCAGCGAGTGAGCTTGCGCCATTGCAGTATATTGCACCATATTCCGGCTGTGCAATCGGTGAGGAATGGATGGAGAATGGTGAAGACGTTCTCGTTGTGTATGATGACCTGAGTAAGCATGCAGTTGCATATCGTACACTTTCCCTGCTGCTCAAGAGACCGCCGGGCCGTGAGGCTTATCCCGGAGATGTTTTCTATCTGCATTCCAGACTGTTGGAGCGTGCAGCGAGAATGAGTGACGAATATGGCGGCGGTTCACTGACTGCGCTTCCTATCATTGAAACACAGGCAGGTGACGTATCCGCTTATATTCCGACCAATGTTATTTCAATTACAGACGGTCAGATTTATCTGGAGACAGAGATGTTTAATTCCGGATTTAGACCTGCCGTAAATGCGGGACTTTCCGTATCGCGTGTAGGTGGTGCGGCACAGATTAAGGCTATGAAGAAAATTGCAGCGCCTATCCGTGTAGAACTTGCACAGTACCGTGAACTTGCAGCCTTCTCACAGTTTGGCTCGGAATTGGACGCAGACACGAAAGAGAAGCTTGCACAGGGTGAAAGAATTAAGGAAATCCTTAAGCAACCGCAGTATAAGCCTATGCCGGTACAGTATCAGGTAATCATTATTTATGTTGCAACCAATAAATATCTGTTGGATGTTCCGGTAGAGGACATAACCAGATTTGAAACGGAATTCTTTGAATTTTTGGATACCAAATATTCTGAGATTCCAAATGCGATTGCGGCTGAGAAAGTGATTTCTGATGAAACAGAGGAAAAGCTGAAAAAAGCTATTGGTGAGTTTAAGGCACAGTTTTAAACAAAGTTTAGATATAGAAAGTAGAAGGTGATGCTATGGCCTCAATGAGAGATATCAAAAGGCGTAAGGGTAGTATCCAAAGTACTCAGCAAATTACCAAGGCAATGAAGCTTGTTTCTACTGTAAAACTGCAGAAGGCAAAAAATCGCGCAGAGCAGTCAAAAGCATATTTTAATTGTATGTATGAGACAGTGAGCTCTATGCTGGCAAAAACAGAAAATTTAAACCATCCTTATCTTCGAGGAGGAGAGTCCTCAAAAAAGGCAGTTATCGTCATAACCTCTAACAGAGGTCTGGCAGGTGGATATAATTCTAATATCGTGAAGTTAGTTATGCAGAGCGGTTTGAAGAAGGAAGACCTGCGTGTTTATGCGATAGGCAAGAAAGGAAAGGATTCACTGCATCGTAAGGGCTATGAGATTGTGGAAGAGGATTCGGATATTATCGAAGAACCGCTTTATGTCGATGCGATGGCGCTTAGCTCCAGAGTATTGGATTCCTATGCAAAAGGAGAGGTTGGAGAAATCTATCTTGCTTATACAGGGTTTAAGAATACTGTGGTACATGAACCTACTCTGTTAAAACTACTTCCGATAGAGCCTGAGAAGAAAGAGGAGAAGGTGCAGGAGAAAAGCAGTAAAGCGCTTATGAATTTTGAACCGGAAGATGATGAAGCGCTTGAGCTGATTATTCCAAAATATGTTACCAGCCTGATATATGGGGGCTTAATAGAAGCAGTTGCCAGCGAAAATGGTGCGAGAATGCAGGCTATGGATTCCGCAACAAGCAATGCTGAAGAAATGATAGATCACTTATCGCTGATGTATAATAGAGCAAGACAAGGCTCTATTACACAGGAATTAACAGAAATTATTGCAGGAGCAAATGCCATTTCGTAAGTAACTAATGGCAAAAATGAAAGAAAACATGGAAAGGAAAAAAAGATGGCAGAAGTGAAAAGTGGCGAAAGCCGTGGAAAACTCACTCAGATTATCGGTGCTGTACTGGATATTAAGTTTACTGAAGGAAACTTACCTGAAATAAACGATGCAATCAGAATTCCGCTTAAAGACGGTAATGAACTGATTGTAGAAGTATCCCAGCATCTGGGTGATGATACTGTTAGATGTATTGCCATGGGTTCTACCGACGGACTGATAAGAGGAATGGAAGCAATTTCAACTGGTGCTCCGATTACCGTTCCTGTTGGTGAGAATACTTTGGGACGTATATTTAATGTTTTAGGTCAGCCGATTGACAATATACCTGCTCCGACAGAAGTAGGGTATGAACCGATTCACAGAGCCGCTCCCAAATTTGAAGAACAGGCGACAGAAACAGAGATGCTTGAGACCGGTATCAAAGTTGTCGATTTGCTGTGTCCTTACCAGAAGGGTGGTAAGATTGGACTGTTCGGTGGTGCCGGAGTCGGTAAGACAGTATTGATTCAGGAATTAATTAGAAATATCGCTACAGAGCATGGTGGATATTCAGTATTTACCGGTGTAGGTGAGCGTACAAGAGAAGGTAATGACCTTTACTATGAAATGAAAGAATCGGGTGTTATTGATAAGACAACGATGGTATTCGGACAGATGAATGAGCCGCCGGGTGCCAGAATGAGAGTAGGTCTGACCGGTCTTACGATGGCAGAATATTTCCGTGATAAGGGTGGAAAGGATGTACTATTATTCATTGATAATATCTTCCGATTCACTCAGGCAGGTTCAGAAGTATCCGCGTTGCTTGGACGTATGCCTTCAGCAGTAGGTTATCAGCCTACATTGCAGACAGAAATGGGTGCTCTGCAGGAGAGAATTACTTCTACCAAGAATGGTTCCATAACATCTGTTCAGGCTGTATATGTACCTGCAGACGACTTGACCGACCCTGCGCCTGCGACTACATTCGCGCACTTGGATGCAACAACGGTTTTGTCAAGATCAATTGTGGAACTTGGTATTTATCCGGCGGTTGATCCGCTTGAATCTACTTCAAGAATTCTTGACCCCAGAATTGTGGGAGAAGAGCATTATCAGGTGGCAAGAGGTGTGCAGGAAATTCTGCAGAAATACAAAGAATTACAGGATATTATTGCAATTCTCGGTATGGATGAACTTTCTGAGGAAGATAAACTGGTTGTTTCCCGTGCGAGAAAGATTCAGAGATTCTTATCACAGCCATTCTTCGTAGCAGGACAGTTTACCGGACTGGAAGGAAAATATGTGCCGATTGCAGAAACCATAAGAGGCTTTAAGGAAATACTGGAAGGCAAGCATGATGATATTCCTGAAAGTTATTTCTTGAATGCAGGGAGCATTGATGACGTACTTGCCCGTGTGAAGTAGGGGGTGGGTATAGGTATGGCTGAGAATGATAATAAGTTTACATTAAAAGTTATTACACCGGACAGGGTATTCTATGAAGAACAGGTATCTATGGTTGAGTTTAATACAATAGAGGGTGAAGTCGGTATATATAAACAGCATATTCCTATGACAATGATTATTTCACCCGGTATTTTGACAATCACACAGGATAATGATATCAAAGAAGCAGCATTGCATGCAGGATTTGTAGAAGTTTTACCCGAGCAGGTGACAATTCTGGCAGAGATTATTGAATGGCCCTCGGAAATTGATTTGGAACGCGCGCAGGATGCAAAAGGGCGTGCGGAGGAACGAATCAGGGAGAAAGCTCCAGGTACTGATATGAAACGTGCTGAGCTGTCACTTAGACGTGCAATTGCCAGGATTGAGGCAGTAAAATAGTATAATAACTAACGCAAAGGAACAGGTAAAATCATATACCTGTTCCTTTTATGTCTATAGGAATATTCGGTATGAATATATTAGCAAACTTTCCTGTGATGCATATTATAGAGTAAAAATAGCAATATTGCAGAATAGGAAAGGAGTATGGTTAAAATATGAATCAATCTAGAATTCTTCCTTTCTATATGGCATATCCGCTCCCTCTGTATTATCAGGAGGAAGATACCGTAACACGAGATTTGGAATATTTACAACAGATGTATCCGTCCGAAGCTAAACGTTATCAGAAAATAATATCAGATATATTGAATCAGCTCGACTATGAAGGTAGTGTCATATATGATGAATATCCCGATAAATGGCAGTTATACAGACTGACAAAGACTGTAATGGATAAAATCAAGCATGCAGAGCATATAGATTCTTCAGAAACGGATGAAAAGCAGTGGGAACGGAAAGAAGAATTTGTTCAAGTACTGCTCTATTATGAAATATATAAAAAACGGCATGCAAATCATAGAGGAATTTTAAAATTTTAGTTGAGGTTTTACAGCAATCTGATTAAAATATAATCATGGGAAAATGTCGATATTATTG
>JAIDPH010000147.1 GCA_029062885.1 Lachnospiraceae bacterium | reverse complement strand
TATGAAAGCACTGAAAAACAGTATGACGTCAGAAGTACAGGAGAGCGTCGGGCAGACTGCTTCCGATATTCTTGTAATGCTTGAGAAGCAGGCGGATGGCAGGAAGAAAGGAATGGAGGCTTTGCAGAAGGCAGGCTCTTTATCCGACAGGGAGAAAAGAAAGCAGCGGAATGTAATACGCTTTTTAAGCGATTGTGCAGGAAAACTTCGCATAGCCGATATGCCTGATGCAAAGGCGGCGATGCAGTTTATGAAAGAATGCTATGATGATGAAGTAGCTTCTTACAGGCAGGGGACACAGAAAACTTGTCAGAAACTACACTATCTATTTACTTTTGTGGAGGATACCTTCGGTTCCGGCAATGAAATGCTCGTTCTTTTGACGGAATGTACCGTGAATAAGGACAGTGCGAAGTTTATCAGTATGTATGGTTGTGAAGATTATCACAGACATAATGAAGAGATGATGGTATCTGAGCGTGGAGATATATTGATGCAGCAGATAGTTGAGCTGGAGAAAGGTATGGTTATTAAATTAGAAGATGCAGATACATGAAATAGATACCGAGAGTGGCAGTTTAAAATTTATGATTCGGGAAGGCTATGTTATATTGACCGAGTACCGTGGAAGAGATATCAGCCTGACAATACCGGAATGTGTAGAAGAAAAGCCTGTGACTGTCATTGGAAAAAAAGCTTTTTTAGGTGCAAAGGGATTGCAAAAGTTAGTTCTGCCAAAGAATCTTGTGCAGATACAGGATTGGGCATTTGCTTTTTGCAGTAATCTGGAATCGCTTACGCTGCCGCGAAAGAAGCTTGATATAGGACAGGGAATAATGAAGGACTGTTTCAGGCTTAGACAGATTATAATAGCGGAGGGCAATCCGGAGGCAGAGGGAATATCATATCTTCTTGCCGCGGTGATGAATAAACTGGAGGCATTTTATTTATTTGATCCGTCTGCGGCAGGCAGCAGGAGCTGGCTGGAGCAGTGGGATGCACGTCTGCTGTCGTTGATGGAACAGGAGGATACTGAGGGCTTCTCTAAGATGCTTTTATGCGGCGAGGAGGACTATGGCAGTAAAGATAATAATCTGGATTACTATGTCGAGCAGAAAAGGCGGTTTAAAGTGAGACTTGCGATGCTCAGGCTTATTTATGACACAGGACTAAAGCCTTCTGTCAGGGATAAACTTTTATCATATCTGCAATCTCATAAAAAAGGGGAAAGCTCGGAAGAAACATGGAAGGTTGTATTGGAAGAGCATGGAGACGACAGACGATATTATCAATTTTTACTGGACAACGATTGCATTACCGAAGAGAACTTTGATGCGGTACTTTCTGATATGGGAGAGCGGCATACGGAGATGAAGGCATTTTTGATGAATGAGCAGAGCGCGAGGTTGAAAAAGGAGGACGCGTTTGCGGCGCTGGAGTTTATACTGTGAGAAGTATGTAAAACATTTTCAAATTTTGGCTTGCATGCTTGTCATATCTGTGTTAAACTAAAATCTGCTTGATGTAGTGAAAGGAGTATATTTTAAATGGGAGCGTTAAGAATTATATTGACTGTTATATATATTTTAATTTGTATTGCACTTGTAATACTTGTATTGATGCAGGAAGGAAAATCTGCGGGATTAGGTTCTATCAGCGGTGCGGCAGAAACATATTGGGGAAAGAATAAAGGCAGGTCTATGGAAGGAAAGCTTGTGAAGATAACGACAGGTCTGGCAGTGGGATTTTTGGTGATTGCCGTTATCTTAAACTTGAATATCTTTTAAATGATGTTGAAGCACTCCTGCGAAGGGGTGCTTTTGTTAACATAAGGATGACTCGCGAAGCGTGGCATCCTTATGTTTAAAAAGCATGGGTATTAATTATGAATAAAGAATTATTTGAAAAAAGAAAAAAGTTAATATGTGAGCTTGTGGAAGACGATCTGTATGTGCCGATGAAAGAAAAGGAACTTGCTGTGTTCATGCAGGTCTCAAGTGATGACAGGGAAGAATTTCGCAAGGTTCTGAGCGCTCTTTTGCAGGAGGGAAAGATACAGCTTACTGCTAAAGGCAAATATATGAAAGCGGATAATCGTTTCCTTACAGGTACATTTATCAGTAATGCCAGAGGTTTCGGATTTGTTGAAATAGAAGGCAGGGAGGAAGACTTATATATTCCGGAGGATATGGTAAACAATGCTTTTCATCAGGACAGGGTGCAGGTAGAACTTTTACCCGGAAAACGTGGAAGAAGGCAGGAAGCGGTTGTTCGCAAGATATTGGAGCATGGAATACGTCAGATAGTAGGGACATATGAACAGTCTGCTAATTTTGGCTTTGTGATTCCCGACAATGGAAAGATTGCTTCCGATATTTTTATCCCGAAGGAATGTTCTAAGGGGGCGCTTGATGGGCATAAAGTAGTAGTAGAGCTGACAAGCTATGGTGATGAGCGCCACAAACCGGAAGGAAAGGTCGTAGAGATTCTTGGAAGCATAAATGACCCCGGCGTGGATATCATGTCAATAATCAGAAATTTTGACCTGCCAACCGAATTCGGTGAAAAAGTCATGAATCAGGCGGGGCGCGTTCCTGATGAAGTACATGAGGCGGATATGGCGGGACGCATGGACCTTCGCGATGTGCAGATGGTTACGATTGACGGTGAGGATGCCAAGGATTTAGACGACGCTGTCAGCTTGTCCAAAGATGGCGGGTTTTACCATCTGGGAGTCCATATCGCGGATGTATCCAATTATGTGCAGGAGAATTCCGCCTTGGACTGGGAGGCATTGGAGCGCGGTACGAGCGTGTATCTGGTAGACAGGGTGATTCCCATGCTGCCACCCAAACTTTCAAATGGTATCTGTTCTCTGAATCAGGGGGTAGACAGGCTCAGCTTAAGCTGTCTGATGACTATCGACGATAAAGGGAATGTAGTGGATTATCAGATTGCAGAGACTGTTATATGCGTTGACAGAAGAATGACTTATACGAGTGTAAAGAAGATTCTTGAAGACCATGATGAGTCAGAATGCAGAGAGTATGAAGAACTGGTTCCAATGTTTGAGCAGATGGCTGAACTGGCGGCAATTCTGCGGCGCAAAAGGCATGTGCGCGGTTCCATAGATTTTGATTTCCCGGAGAGTAAGATTATACTGGATGAGGAAGGCAGACCATTGGAAATCAAGCCGTATGAGCGGAATGTGGCAACGAAGATAATAGAGGATTTTATGCTGATTGCAAATGAGACAGTAGCACAGCATTTTTTCTGGCTGGAGCTTCCGTTTGTATATCGTACGCATGATAACCCTGACGCAGAGAAAATTATGCAATTGTCTACGTTCCTCAATAATTACGGTTATCATATTAAGATGTCTCAGGACGAGGTACATCCTAAAGAGATACAGAAGCTGTTAGACAAAATTGAAGGAACACCGGAGGAAATGCTGATAAACAGGTTGACGCTTAGAAGTCTGAAGAGGGCAAAGTACACGACTGAATGCAGCGGTCATTTTGGACTTGCATGTAAGTATTACTGCCACTTTACTTCTCCTATCAGAAGGTATCCGGATTTGCAGATACATCGTATTATAAAGGAACAGCTCCGTGGACGTTTGCAGGGAAAGCGAATAGAGCATTATCAGAGCAAACTGCCTGAGGTAGCAAAACATTCTTCTGAAACGGAACGTCGTGCCGATGAAGCAGAGAGAGAGACGGATAAACTCAAGAAGTCTGAATATATGGCAAATCATATAGGAGAAATTTATGAGGGCGTTATTTCCGGCATTACAAGCTGGGGCATCTATGTTGAACTGCCCAATACGGTAGAAGGTATGATACATGTATCAAAGCTGCCGGGTGATTACTTTTATTATGATGAAAATTCCTACGAAATGATAGGACAGGATACCGGAAAAAAATATGTGCTCGGAGAGCAGATAAAAATACGTGTGGATGGTGTGGAGCGGTTTACCGGGACAATAGATTTTTCTGTTTTTTAGATTTTGAAGGGTAAGAAGGTGTTAAGATGGCTGAAGAAGCAATGAAATTGGTAGCCAATAATAAGAAAGCCTATCATGATTTTTTTATAGAAGAAAAATTCGAGGCGGGTATATCATTACATGGTACGGAAGTGAAATCCGTAAGGCTTGGAAAATGCAGTATTAAAGAGGGATATATCCGTATCGAGAACGGTGAGGCTTATTGTTACGGCATGAATATCAGCCCTTATGAGAAGGGTAATATTTTTAATAAAGATCCTTTGAGGGTGAAAAAGCTGCTGCTCCATAAGAGCGAAATACGCAGGTTGGAAGGTAAGATATCCGAACAGGGCTATACAATTGTTCCATTGCAGGTTTATTTTAAAAATGGCAGGGCGAAAATTGAGATAGGTCTGGCGAAGGGTAAGAAACTCTATGATAAGAGGCAGGATATTGCGAAAAAAGACCAGCGCAGAGAGCATGAAAGGGATTTTAAAATTAAAAATCTGTGAGGGGTTATAAGAAAAGATAATAAATATGTTTAAATAGATGCTTATATGTGTTATAATATATAAAGTATGGGCCAGTCAAGGTTTCGACAGGGGTCTTGCAGCTGGAGAAGCTATCCGCAGGCGATGCGTCAAATCGCAAAACTAAATATAAACGCTGAAGATAATTTAGCATACGCTGCCTAATGGCAGCTGTCCGCCTTAGTGCACCTGCACATTAAGAATCGGGCATCGACTATGCAGGAAACGGCACAGGCAAAGCTTTGAGCCTGTGGACGTATTATGAAGCTACTAAACGTATCGGGGCGTCCGCCTCCTGATACGGGAGGGAATGAGGAGTAATCCGTAACGGCAGACTATGATAGTAGAAGGACAGGGAATGGGCTTTTGGACACGGGTTCGACTCCCGTCTGGTCCACTGATACATATTACATAATAAGGAAGGTACAGTGACATGAATTCTAATGAGCAAAATGATTTAAATGTACAAAAGAGAGTTCCTTTTATTAAATCGATTAAAGGTAAAGTAACTATGTTACTGAATATATCTATTTTAGTATCAGTACTGATATTAATCTTATTAATTCTCCCCAATGTCAGAAACAGCATGAAAAATCAGACGCAGAACTATCTGTATGATATTACGGTAGCCTCAGGTGAAAAACTGGATTTGGTGGCAGCAATCAGCAGTGTTGAAGATTTGCTGCAGACAGATGTTTTAACATTGCTGGTAGGAGATGTTGGAATTGAAGATGTGAAATCCAGTTATGCATATGTTGTAGCAGCAGATGGAACCATGCTGTATCATCCTACTGAATCTAAAATCGGTCAGCCTGTGGAAAATGCAGTGGTAACAGGCATTGTGAATGATATTAAATCCGGTAAGAAAAATATTGAACCGCAAGTGATAGAGTATACCTTCAAGGGCGTAATCAAATATGCGGCGTATTATGTGGATGCAGAATCTAATTACATATTGGTAATATCTGCAGATGAAGACGAGGTAATGAAGCCGATTACAAGGATTATGAAGATCAGCGTTGGCGTAGCTCTTTTTATAGTTATAATCTATTCCATAATGGGATACTTTTTTGTGACATCATTAATAAACCCTGTAATCAAGGTGACAGATGTAGTCAATAAACTGGCTGATATGGATTTTACGGAGAGTGAAATTCAGCAGAAGCTTAGCAGCCGTAAAGATGAAACAGGAAATATGAGCCGTGCAATCAGTGCGCTGCGTGTTCATCTGATAAATGTTGTGGGCGGGTTAAAGGAACAGAGCGAACATCTTCTGGAAGCATCCGATTCACTTAATGCCAATGCGGCTGAAACAGCTACTACCATAGAGCAGGTTGAAAAGGCTGTATCAGACATTTCGGCAGGAGCAACCTCTCAGGCAGATGAAACGCAGAAAGCAACTGAGAATGTTATTTTAATAGGCAATATGGTGGTTGATACTTCCAGTGAAGTTGAGAATCTGATTGCTAATGCAGCCCAGATGAAGGAATCAAGCGACGAAGCTACTTCCACATTGTTACGGTTAGAGGAGATTAATAAGCATGCTCAAGAGGCAATTGACATTATTTATGATCAGACCAATACGACTAATGAGTCGGCAATGAAAATTCGGGAAGCTACATCCCTTATTACTTCGATTGCGGAGGAGACAAATCTTTTGTCACTGAATGCAAGTATTGAAGCGGCCAGAGCCGGAGAGCAGGGAAGGGGATTTGCGGTTGTTGCATCTCAGATTCAGAAACTGGCTGAACAATCGAATGAATCCGCACTTCAGATTGAAGGTATTATAGATTCCCTGATATCTGATTCTGAAAAAGCGGTAAAAACGATGGGCGAAGTAAAAGGAGTTATGAATGAACAGATTGAGCACGTATCGAAGACTGATAGAATTTTCGCACAGGTCAAAGACGGAATCAACAGTTCCATAGATGGTGTCAATCGAATTGCGGAAAAAACCAAACAAATGGATGAAGCAAGAATAAATGTGGTTGATGTTGTTCAGAACCTGACTGCAATTGCACAGGAGAATGCAGCAAGTACAGAAGAAACATCTGCCTCAGTCACAGAAGTGAGCAGCATCGTATACAATATTTCCGAAAACGCATCTAGGATGAAGGGTGTTGCGGACAAATTAGAGCAGAATATGAATGTATTCAAACTATAAAAATGTAAACTATACTGAGGCATAGTCTGGATATCCGGCTATGCCTTTTGTATTACTGACTATACAGGAGCTTATTTTTATGGCAAAATGGATGATTTCAGCCAAGAAGGCCGATTTTGCGAAAATTGCAGAAACTTACGGCATTGACCCCGTTATTGCCCGTATTATAAGAAATCGGGATATTGTCGGAGATGCTCAGATTAATTCTTTTCTTAACGGAACATTAGATGATTTATATTCGCCAAGGCTGCTTTATGATATGGAGAAGGCTGTTCGGTTTGTGTTGTCCAAAATAAAAGAAAAGGCTTCGATTAGAATCATAGGAGATTATGACATAGACGGCATCTGTGCTGCTTACATACTTCTGCGTGGGCTTAGGGAATGCGGAGCGGTGGTAGATACGGTAATACCGCATCGTATAAAGGATGGCTATGGGTTGAATGACGCTTTGATTAAAGAAGCGCATGATGATGGAATAGATACGATTATTACCTGCGATAATGGAATCGCGGCAGCATCACAGATAGAATATGCGAAGGAACTTGGTATGAGTGTAATCGTAACCGACCATCATGAGGTGCCTTACGATATCATGGAAGATGGATGCAGGAGAGAGATGCTTCCGCCTGCTGAGGCTGTGATCGATCCAAAGCAGGAAAAATGTCGTTATCCGTTCAAAGGTATCTGCGGAGCAGTCGTTGCTTATAAGTTTGTGCAGGTTTTGCTGGAAGAATATGAGAAAGACCATGAGCTACATTTGTCAGGAACAGAGTTTGAAGAATTATTGGAATTTGCGGCTTTTGCTACAGTAGGCGATGTAATGGAGCTGGTTGACGAGAACCGTATTATAGTGCGATATGGATTAAAGCAGATGATACATACGAAAAACCCGGGACTGCAGGCTTTGATTGAAGTGAACGGACTTAAAGGCAAAGAACTGTCTGCCTATCATATCGGTTTTGTACTGGGTCCGTGTTTAAACGCTACAGGTAGGCTGGACACTGCCACAAGGGCGCTGCAGATGCTTAATAGTAATGATTTTGCACAGGCAGTTACAATAGCTGCGGAACTGAAAGAATTAAATGACAGCAGGAAGGAAATGACGAGAAAAGGTGTGGAGCGGGCTGTGGAAATGATAGAGAACGGTCTGCTTCGGGAAGACAAAGTACTGGTAGTATATCTGGAAGACTGTCATGAAAGTCTGGCGGGGATTATTGCGGGAAGGCTTAAGGAGAAGTATCACAAACCGGTATTTGTATTGACAAAGGGTGATGAAGGAATCAAAGGTTCAGGCCGTTCCATAGAAAGCTATAATATGTATGAGCAGATGAGCTGCTGCAAGAATCTCTTTACCAAATATGGAGGACATAAGATGGCGGCCGGGCTGTCAATGCCTGAAGAAAATATGGAAGAATTTAGAAAAAGCCTTAACAGGAACTGCAATTTGTCCGATGAAGATTTTGTAGAAAAAGTTTTAATTGATGTGCCGATGCCTTTATCATACGTAAAGCCGGAGCTGGTAAGGCAGTTTAAATTGCTTGAGCCTTTTGGAAACGGAAATCCTAAACCTGTATTTGCTCAGAAGGATGTGCACGTAATTCAGGGAAGGATTCTTGGGAAGAATAGGAATGTAGGGAAATACCGTATTAAGGATGCTCAGGGCAATGAATATGATATGATATATTTTGGAGATTTGGAGAATTGGCATAATTTTCTGCAGGAAGCCTTCGGTAAGGAAGAATTTGAAAAACTCTACCATAATGGAAGTGTTGAAATAGCCATTCAGATGATTTACTATCCGGATATAAATATTTATCAGGGCAGGGAGAGTCTACAGTTTGTCATGCAGGATTACAAGAGATAAGCGGAAAGGGGCATAACTATAAATATGATACTTACAGTAACGTTAAATCCGGCTGTGGATAAGACATATACGTCAGGGGAATTGATTACGGGGCATGTGAACAGAATGCGTACAGTTATGTCGATTGCCGGCGGCAAGGGAATAAATGTGACAAGGATATTAAGGCAGTATGATTATCCTGTATGCGCCACAGGTTTCTTAGGCGGATATGCGGGAAATTTTATCGAGGACTATCTTAGAGCCAATCAGGTGTACTGCCGGTTCATACATGTGGATGGAGAGACCAGAAGCAACATGAATATCCTGGCGGATAACGGCTACGTGACTGAAATCTTAGAGCCGGGACCTGAAATAAATGAGGAACAGATGCAGCAGTTTCTTGCGCAGTATGAAAAACTACTGCCTAAGAGTGAATTGGTGGTTTTATCGGGAAGTATGGCGGCAGGTCTGCCCGAGGATTTTTATTCGGTATTAATAGAAAAGGCGCGGATGAGAGGAATTAAAACACTGCTCGACACAAGCGGGGAAAGCCTGCGTAAAGGCATTGAGGCAAAACCTTATCTTATTAAGCCTAATCAGAAGGAATTAGAATATATCGTAGGGCATAAACTTGTAAATAAAGACGATGTAGCGGAGGCGGCGTTAAGTATACAGGCAGCGGGGGTAGGCCATGTGGTTGTATCTATGGGAAAAAAGGGACTGTTGTCGGTAGACGGCGGAAAGATTTTTTATGCCAAAGCCGCAAGAATAAAAGTAGTAAATACGGTAGGATGCGGAGATAGTGTGGTAGCCTCGTACGCTATGTCGATTATGAGCGGGATGCGTAATGAGGAGGCGCTGCAAAGGGCAGCCGCAATTTCAATGGCTAATGCCACGACGCTGATTAGCGCGGAAATTCCTAAAGAAACAGCGGACGAACTGCTTGGACACATTACGGTTGAACAATTAAGATAAGAAACAAACGAAAAAGCCTGAGGGATTCTCAGGCTTTTCGTTTTCTTATGAGGGGGGAGATAGTTAAATACTCAACTATCTATGCTCTTATCATAGTCGTGAAATGTGTCCAAAGTGTGTTTTCTTTCTAATAAAAATATAAATTTCTCTAAAGAAATTATGTAAAGTTGAAAAAAAGCGTATTTCATGGTATTTTATATTATAGGAAATCACGAACTTATACACTATAAACAAAAACGGTGCTCGTCGCAAGCGTAATCGCCCCTTATTTTGTTTATAGTGTATAAGTAAGAATGGGGGATTTTATGGGCAGATTAAAGGATTTACTTACCAATTTGGAATATGAATGTATAAGAGGAACTGAAGATATAGAAGTAACTGATGTTATTTACGATTCCAGAAAGGTAACTAAAGACTGCCTTTTTATCTGTATAAAAGGTGCGAACGTGGACGGACACGATTTTGCTGAGCAGGTTGTATCAAATGGAGCCGGGGCGCTTATAGTACAAAATGATGTGGAGCTTCCGGAAGAGGCTGATGTTACCGTAATTCAAGTTAAGGATACCAGATATGCGATGGCATTTATTTCAGCGGCATATTTTGGTAATCCGGCAAATGAGCTTAAGATAATCGGTATTACGGGAACCAAGGGCAAGACAACGACAACTTATCTTGTAAAATCTATTTTGGAGCAGTCGGGACACAAGGTTGGTCTGATTGGCACGATTGAAGTAATTATCGGAGATACGCATATCCATGCCGACAACACCACTCCGGAATCATATCTTATACAACAGTATTTCAGACATATGGCTGATGCAGGCTGTGACGCGGTTGTAATGGAGGTTTCGTCACAAGGACTGATGCTTCACAGAACCCAGGGATTCATTTTCGATTATGGTATTTTCACCAATATAGAACCCGACCATATCGGACCGAATGAGCATAAGGATTTTGAAGATTATCTGGCATGCAAAGGTATGCTGTTTAAGCAGTGCAGAGTCGGCATTGTAAATAAAGATGATAAGCATTGGGAGCAGGTGGTCTCAGGGCATACCTGTGAGCTTGAGACGTTTGGTATAGAGACTGAGGCCGATATTAGAGCGGAGAACTTGAAACTCTCTTCTGCAAACGGCAGTCTTGGCGTCGGCTTTGATGTGACAGGACTTATGAATTTTAAAGCTGAGATTGCCATGCCGGGCAGATTCAGCGTGTATAATGCATTGACAGCGATTGCCATATGCCGTCATTTTGCGGTACCGCAGGAGGCGATTGTGAAGGCCCTGCTTTTGGCAAAAGTAAAAGGCAGAATAGAGTCTGTAAAGGTATCGGATGACTTTACGCTGATAATTGATTATGCACACAATGCTATGGCGCTTGAAAGCCTGCTTTCAACATTGAAAGAGTATCAGCCTCACAGGCTGCTAAGTGTATTTGGCTGCGGCGGAAACCGTTCTAAGTTAAGACGGTATGAAATGGGCGAAGTAAGCGGCAGACTTGCGGATTTGACAATTATTACTTCCGATAATCCTCGTTTTGAGAAACCGCAGGATATAATAGATGATATTAAGGTCGGAATATCCAAGACAGAAGGAAAATATGTGGAGATTCCGGACAGAAAAGAAGCGATTGCATATGCGATAGACCATGGAGAGCCGGGAGATATTATTGTATTGGCTGGAAAAGGTCATGAGGACTATCAGGAAATCGAAGGCGTAAAATATCCTATGGATGAAAGAGACCTTATTCAGGCTGTTTTGAATGACAGAAAAGCTCGGGGATAAAGTGGTGGTTACAAATGAGTGAAAATTATGCGGATGTTATTATAGACATTTCCCATGAGAAGGTTGACAGACCTTTCAGGTACAGGATTCCCGATAAGCTGATTGAAAAAATTACGCCGGGTGTCAGGGTACATGTTCCTTTTGGAAAAGGAAACAAGGATATGACAGGGTATGTGGTAGACCTTGCGGATAAGGCTGATTATCCTGCTGAGAAAATAAAGGAAATAGCAGACATTGATGAGAAGGCGGCTACGGTAGAAAGTGATTTGATCAAGACTGCCTACTGGATGAAAAGCCATTATGGTTCTACAATGATTACCGCGCTAAAAACAGTACTTCCTGTGAAGCACAAATTAAAGCAGTTACAGAAAAAGAAGATTACCAGATGCTGCGACAGCGAAGAAATAGAAAAGTTGATAGCAGAATGCATAAAGAAGCACCAGACTGCTAAAGCCAGAGTGCTGAATGCGTTATTAAATGAAGAAGTACTTCCCTATTCGCTGCTTAGCGAAAAACTGAATGTTTCGGCTGCTACCTTGAACAGTCTGGAAAAGCAGGGAATAATATCTATAGAAGCGGAAAGCTATTTCAGAAATCCGGTAAAGCGGATAACTGAAAGGGAAGCCGCGAAACCTTTAAGCGAAAGGCAGCGCTTTATCATAGAAGATGTAATAAAGGATTATCGGGCAGGGAATGTGGGAACATATCTTGTCCATGGCATTACCGGAAGTGGAAAAACAGAAGTTTATCTTGGTATTATAGAGCAGATGATAGCTATGGGAAGACAGGCAATCGTTCTGATTCCGGAAATAGCGCTGACCTATCAGACCCTGCTTCGTTTTTATAAAAGATTTGGTGACAGGGTATCCGTGATGAACTCGACGTTGTCTATGGGAGAAAAATTCGACCAGATGGAACGCGCCAGACGCGGGGAACTGGATGTGATTATAGGTCCCCGTTCCGCGTTGTTTACGCCATTCCCACAGCTTGGAGTTATTATTATTGACGAAGAGCATGAAAACAGCTATAAAAGCGAATCCATGCCAAAATACCACGCAAGGGAGACAGCTATCCAGATCGCTTCTGTTAAATCGGCAAGCGTGGTACTCGGCTCTGCAACGCCGTCAATGGAAGCTTATTACAGGGCGGATAAGGGAGAATATAAACTATATCAGTTAAATGAGCGTCTCACGGGGGGTCAGCTTCCAAAGGTATATACCATAGATTTGCGGGAAGAATTGAAGTCAGGCAACCGTTCTATTTTCAGCAGGAAATTAAAGAGCCTGATTGAAATGAGACTACGGGATGGAGAACAGAGCATTCTTTTTTTGAATAGAAGAGGCTATGCAGGTTTTGTTTCGTGCAGGGCATGCGGATTCGTAATGAAATGCCCGCATTGCGATGTGTCCTTGTCGGAGCATCGCAACGGAAAACTGGTTTGTCATTATTGCGGCTATGAAGAAATAAGACCGCCTAAGTGCCCGTCCTGCGGCTCCAAGTATTTACTGGGTTTTAAGGCAGGCACGGAACAGATAGAGGAAAGCGTTCATAAAGAATTTCCGGATGCGAGAGTGCTTCGGATGGATGCTGATTCCACCAAAACAAAAGAAAGCTATGAAAAGATACTTTCTGCTTTTGCGGATGGTAAGGCTGATATCTTAGTGGGAACGCAGATGATTGTAAAAGGTCATGACTTTCCGAATGTAACACTGGTTGGAATTCTGGCAGCGGATTTGTCTCTGAATCAGAATGACTACAGGGCGGGAGAGAGAACCTTCCAGCTGTTGACTCAAGCCGCGGGCAGAGCCGGCAGAGGAAGTAAGCCGGGCGAGGTTGTTATACAGACATACCAGCCGGAACATTACAGTATCGTACATGCAGCGAATCAGGACTATGAAGGCTTCTATGCAGAAGAAATAGTATATCGGGAATTGCTGCAGTATCCGCCCGCTGCTCATATGTTAGCGATACTTGCCGTAGCGAAGGAGGAAGAACAGGGCAGAAACGTGATGGAACATTTTGCTTCGCTCATAAAAGAACGGCTGGATTTAGGTGAAGCGTTGTATGTGATTGGACCCACGCAGGCAGCTGTTTCCAAGATAAATGATTTATACAGACATGTACTGTATCTTAAGCATTCCGATTATGAGAGGCTTGTCCGGATAAAGGATATGCTGGAAGCATATATTAAGGAACAGGATTACAAAAACATAAGTATACAGTTTGATTTTGACCCGATGAATACATACTAAAAGAAACAGAAAGGGAGAAAGAGATGGCAATAAGAAATATTAGAGAGATTGGAGACCCTGTCTTAGAGAAAACCTGTAAAGAAGTGACGGAGGTTACGCCGAGGATTCAGGAATTGATTGACGATATGTTTGACACATTGTATGAAGCAAACGGTGTCGGTCTTGCTGCTCCTCAGGTCGGCATTCTGAAACGAATCGTAGTCATTGATACGACAGGTGAAGACCCGATGCTGCTGATCAATCCGAAAATAATTGAAACAAGCGGCGAGCAGACCGGATACGAGGGATGCTTAAGCGTGCCGGGAAAGACCGGTCAGGTTACAAGACCGAATTATGTCAAGGCAATAGCCTATGATGAGAATATGGAACCATTTGAAATTGAAGGAACAGAGCTGCTTGCCAGAGCAATAATGCACGAACTGGATCATCTGGAAGGCCATTTATATGTTGAAAAGGTTGAAGGAGAACTGCAGGATGTTGAGGAGGCAGAGGAAGAATGAAGGTTATATTCATGGGAACGCCTGAGTTTTCAGTAGGTGCATTGGAGGCTCTCGTTGAAGCGCATCATCAGGTCGTGCTTGTTGTAACTCAGCCTGATAAGCCCAAGGGGCGAGGTAAGGAAATGCAGATAACGCCTGTGAAGGCATGTGCCATGAAGCATGATATTCCGGTTTTCCAACCTGTAAAAATCAAAGAAAAGGAAGCTGTGGAAACACTTCGCGGATATGAAGCGGATGTATTCGTAGTAGCAGCTTTTGGACAGATTCTTTCAGAAGAAATCCTTGATATGCCTAAGTTCGGCTGTATCAATATTCATGCGTCTCTGCTGCCCAAATACCGCGGAGCAGGCCCGATTCAGAGAGTTATACTCGATGGAATGAAAGAAACCGGTATTACTATTATGAAAATGGACAAAGGCGTGGATACAGGAGATATGCTGTTACAAAGCGTGGTTCCGATTGATGAAAAGGAAACCGGTGACAGTCTGCATGATAAACTTATGATAGCGGGCGCTAAGCTGATTGTTGAAGCCTTGCGCAAAATAGAAGCAGGCGACATCACTCCTGTAAAACAAAACGACGACGATTCATCTTATGCGGGAATGCTGAATAAAGCAATGGGAAAGATTGACTGGAATAAAGACGCGGTACAGATAGAAAGAATGGTACGTGGATTAAATTCATGGCCCGGCACCTATACTTCATATAACGGAAAAGTTTTAAAGATATGGGAGAGCGAGGTCTGTAAAAAAGAAGAGACATCTGAAAACGAAGTACCCGGAATGGTAATTGCAGTGGATAAAGAAGCTATTTATGTCAGGGCCGGAGAAAATGTATTGAAGATTACGCAGGTGCAGCTGGAAGGGAAAAAACGAATGTACGTGAAAGATTTCCTGTTAGGCTGTCGTATAGAGGCGGGAGAAATATTCAGCTGAATTTCAAAGAAGGGAGAAAATTTATTATGGGACGTTATGGAGTTTATTACGGGGCATATTATGATCCGACTTATTTTCTTGTTGTTATCGGAGTGGTTCTGTGTCTTTTGGCACAGCTGCGCATCAAATCAACATTCAAGAAATATTCAAAGGTCATGAGCAGGAGCGGTATGACCGGAGCACAGGCAGCGCAGAGAATACTACAGCTTTCAGGTATATATGATGTGAGGATAGAGCATATAAGAGGAGAACTGACTGATCACTATGATCCTTCTTCTAAAGTGCTTCGTCTTTCCGATTCTGTCTATGGCTCTAATTCGATTGCGGCAATCGGCGTGGCGGCGCATGAATGCGGTCATGCAGTGCAGCATAATAAAGGATATGCACCGCTTAAAATAAGGTCGGCACTTGTGCCGGCTGCCAATATCGGATCCAAATTAGGAATTCCGATAATTATTTTAGGCGTATTGCTCGGTATGAATCAACTTTTTATACAGATTGGAATCTGGGTGTTTGCACTTGCTGTATTGTTTCAGGTTGTAACCCTTCCGGTAGAATTTAATGCGTCGGGCAGGGCTCTTAGCATGCTTGGAAATTATGGACTTATGGAAAACGATGAGACAAGAAGCTGCCGCAAGGTACTAAGTGCAGCTGCTTTGACTTATGTGGCTGCTGCTGCATCTTCTATTTTGCAGCTTCTGAGGCTGATTGTCCTATATGGAAATAACGGAAACAGAAGACGCAGATAGGAATTTTACTAAGATGAATAGCAGAGAAATTATATTGGATATGCTTCTCGAACTTGAAAAAACCGATGCATATGTAAATCTGCTGCTTGCAGATGTATTGGATAAATACGATTATCTTGACTCAAAAGAAAAAGCTTTTATCAAAAGAGTCACCGAAGGCACGGTTGAGAGAAGAATTCAGATTGATTATATACTGGATGGGATTTCCAAAGTGCCGGTGGTAAAAATGAAGCCATTAATTCGGGCATTACTGCGATCAGGTACTTATCAGATTCTATTCATGGATGCGGTTCCGGATGCGGCAGTCTGTAATGAGTCAGTGTGCATTGCAAAGAAGAGAAAATTCGTATCGCTGCAGGGATATGTAAATGGTGTGTTAAGAAATATAGCCAGACAGAAGCAGGCGATTTCTTATCCGGACAGAAAGAAAGAACCGGTTGCTTATATGTCTGTCATGTATTCTATGCCGGAGTGGCTCATAAAGCGCTTCTTGCGCTCATATGACATGGATACCGTGGAAAAAATGCTGCTGGCGTTTTTAAAAAGCGCACCCGTGACGCTGCGCATGGAAGAAAGCCTGACTTTAGAAACCAGAGATAATCTTTTTGCTGAATGGGAAAAAATGGGAGTAAAAGTATCACAGCATCCATATCTGCCATATGCAGTGCAGATTGAGAAGGCAGAAGGATTAAAACGTCTGCCCGGTTATGATGAAGGCTTTTTTGCAGTACAGGATGTAAGCTCTATGCTGGTGGTGGAAGCTGCTGATATAAAAGAGGGGCAGACAGTAATAGACTTGTGTGCGTCACCCGGAGGTAAATCTCTTCACGCCGCTTCTAAGCTTGCAGGAACAGGTAGAGTGTATTCTTTTGACCTGACTGAACAAAAGGTCAAAAGAATGGAAGAAAACAGGCTTAGAATGAGTAAAGAGAATATGATAACGGCGGCACGGGACGCCAGAGTATATCAGAAAGAATTATGTAAACTTGCCGATGTGGTTATAGCTGATGTTCCATGTTCGGGGCTTGGCGTCATTGGTAAGAAACAGGACATTAAATATCATGTGAGCGAACAGTCGCTTAAAGATATTGTGGCGCTTCAAAAAGAGATTATTAAGAATGCCGTGGCTTATGTAAAAGAGGGCGGCGTACTAATGTATAGTACATGTACGGTAAATCCTGAAGAAAATGAAAAAATGGCAGAGTGGATATGCGAAGAATTTTCGTTTGAACCTGAGAGCATGAGCGCATATCTGCCGGAGCAGTTGAAAGAATCAGGAGACAGCGGTATGTTGCAGCTGCTTCCGGGCATTCATGAAACAGATGGTTTTTTTCTGGCGAAATTAAGATGTAAGATTGGAAAAGTATGACTGGAATAGAAGTAGAAAAAGATATAAAATCCCTGACACTGGAACAGCTTAAAGAGCAGATGGTAAACCTGTCCGAAAAGCCATACAGGGCGAAACAGCTCTATGAGTGGCTGCATATAAAGTTGGCAAGGGATTATGAAGAAATGACGAATATACCGAAATCTCTAAAGGAAAAATGCAGGGAGAATTTCAACTTTACGGCATTAAGTGTTGTAAAAGTGCAGGAATCAAAAAAGGATGGAACAAAAAAATTTCTGTTTGAGCTTTCTGACGGGAATCTGGTAGAAAGTGTACTGATGCGCTATAAGCATGGCAATTCGGTCTGTATTTCCTCGCAGGTGGGTTGTAGAATGGGCTGCCGCTTCTGTGCTTCTACTTTGGATGGAATGGAGAGGAATCTGCTGCCTTCGGAAATGCTCGACCAGATTTATTCCATTACACTTCTTACCGGAGAAAGGGTCTCTAATGTAGTGGTGATGGGAACCGGGGAGCCATTGGATAATTATGATAATCTGCTTAGGTTTCTGACCCTGCTTACGGATGAGAACGGACTTCATATCAGTCAGAGGAATATTACCGTATCGACCTGCGGTATAGTACCAAAGATGCGGCAGTTAGCGGAGGAAAAGTTACAGATTACTCTTGCATTATCACTGCATGCTGCTACGGATGAAAAAAGACGCAGTATTATGCCTATTGCAAATAAATATTCTTTGGAAGAATTAATGGAAACCTGCGCATACTATTTTGAAATGACAGGCAGACGTATTACATTTGAATATAGTCTGATAAGCGGCGTCAATGATACTGAAGAGGATATTGATCAGCTTTCTTCATTGGTAGGAGAACTAAACTGCCATATTAATCTGATTCCTGTAAATCCCGTCAAAGAGCGTAGCTACATAGGTTCTGACAGGGCGGCGGCGGAAGCTTTTAAAAATAAACTTGAAAAAAATGGAATAAATGTTACTATAAGAAGAGAAATGGGCAGGGATATAGATGGTGCCTGCGGACAGCTTAGACGAAGTCATATAGCTAAGCAGTCATAGGAGGGTAATATAGTGTTAAGGTCCTATGCAATTACAGATATTGGTTTAGGAAGACAACTGAATCAGGATTTTATTTTCCTCTCAGATACGCCTGTGGGGAATCTGCCAAACGTATTTATCGTAGCGGACGGCATGGGTGGGCATAAAGCCGGAGACTTTGCTTCCAGATATGCGGTAGAGACGATTGTAGATGAAATTAAGTCTTCAGAGGAGAAGGAACCGGCTGACATTCTAAAGAAAGCGATTGTTAAAGCCAACGCTTATACCAGACAAAAGTCAGCGGAAGATGATAAACTGTCTGGAATGGGAACAACGGTTGTAATTGCAACATGTATTGGACAAAATCTTGAAGTTGCTAATGTGGGAGACAGCAGGCTCTATCTGGTGAATGACAAGATAGAGCAGATTACGATAGATCATTCTCTGGTAGAAGAGATGGTTCGGAATGGCAGCATTGACAGAGAGGCTGCAAGAAATCATCCGAAGAAAAATATTATTACGAGGGCAATCGGCGCACAAGACATCGTAGAGGCTGATTTTTTCAAGCTGGAGATTAATGTCGGCGATATGGTACTTCTTTGCTCGGATGGACTGACAAATATGGTTGAGGATGAGAATATAAAGCATATTCTTAAGGGCGAGGGAAGCCTGAAAGAAAAGGCTGAAGAATTGGTTCGCACTGCTAATAATAATGGTGGCAGGGATAATATTTCGCTTATTATTATTGAGCAGTCGGCAGATGAGGTGGAACATGATTAAGATTGGAATGCTAATCGGAGATAGATACGAAATTCTGGAAAAAATCGGTACCGGCGGTATGTCGGATGTATATAAAGCAAAAGACCATAAGCTGAACAGGTTTGTGGCAGTGAAGGTGCTTAAGCAGGAATTTAGCGAAAATGCGAACTTTGTTTCAAAATTCCAAGTGGAGGCACAGGCGGCAGCAGGCCTGATGCATCCCAATATTGTCAATGTATATGATGTCGGCGAAGAGGGCGGCATTCATTACATTGTCATGGAACTGGTGGAAGGAATTACACTAAAGAAATATATAGAGAAAAAAGCAAGACTTTCCGTTAAGGAGGCCATTAGTATAGCTATTCAGGTTTCCATGGGAATTGCGGCTGCACATGGCAATCATATCATACATCGCGATATCAAGCCTCAGAATATTATTATTTCCAAAGAGGGCAAAGTGAAGGTAACAGACTTTGGTATCGCAAAGGCAGCAACAAGTAATACTATTACGTCGAACGTCATGGGCTCAGTCCATTACACCTCTCCTGAGCAGGCAAGGGGTGGATACAGCGATGAAAAGAGTGATATATATTCACTTGGAATCACAATGTTCGAAATGCTTACCGGACGTCTGCCTTTTAACGGAGATACTACGGTAGCTATTGCGATTAAGCATATTCAGGAAGAACTTCCGTCTCCGAGAGAATACGTGTCGGAGATTCCCATCAGCGTAGAGCAGATTGTATATAAATGCTGTCAGAAAAGCCCTGACAGAAGATATCAGTCTATGGATGAACTGATTGTTGATTTAAAACAGTCATTGCTTAATCCGGATGAAGATTTCGTCAAAGTGGTTGACCCTGATGAAGAAGCTTCTACCAGAATGATTACTGACAGAGATATGGTGCAGATTAAGAGGCAGACCGATAGAAGAGATTCTATGGATGAAGCAATGCGCCTAAATAAGAATGCGGATTATTACCATGAGCAGTATGAAGATGAGGATGAAGACGAAGATAGAGACGAAGATGAGGAAGAGTACTACGAAGACAATGATGATTATGATCCGAAAATGGAAAGAATTACCACCTTACTTGCTGTTGTGGCGGCTCTTCTGATTGGGGGAATTATCATTTTCATGGTCGGGAACGCTTTTGGCATGTTCAGGTTCGGGGGTCAGGATGATGAAAACAATCAGGAAGAGATTGTTGATACGATTGAAATGATTGAGGTGGCGGGAAAACCATTGGATGAAGCTAAACGTGAGCTGATAGAAATGGGTCTGACGCCTGAAATAGAATATGAGGTATCCGACGTTTACGAAGAGGGAATTGTTATTAGAGCAAGCGAAGCGGCGGGAACGATGGTAGAAAAAAATAAGAATGTTGTTTTGACGGTGGCGCAAGGAAGCGATGGAGTAGTCGTACCGAATGTAAAAGGCAAGTCGCAGTCGGAAGCGGTTTCAATTCTGGAAAAAGAAGGTTTTACCGTAAGCGTTACGGAAAATTACAGTTCCGAAGTAGAAAGCGGGTTAGTAATCTCACAGACGCCTGAAGCTGAAACAACGGCACCGAAAGGAGCCTCCATTACCATATGGGTGAGTCTGGGTGAAGAAAATGCAAAGGTTAAGGTTCCAAATCTGATTGGGATGACGGAGATGGATGCAATGGTAGTCCTGCATGAAAACGGGTTGGAAGTTGGAACGGTATCACAGACTATAAACGAAGATGCATCACTGACAGACAAAGTATGTTACCAGAGTTATTCAGTGGACACATATGTAGATAAAGGAACCGTAATTGATTTAAAAGTCAGTATAGGTCCTACGGAAGTAACTTATAAATTTACGGAAGGAATTACAGCGCCGACAGAAGACCCTGATTATCAGGCAGGTATGTCTGTGTCAGTAGTCCTGATAGCCACAGATGGGACGCAGTTATTGAGTACACAGACGTCGTCCTTCCCGATATCGACTAATTATTCGGGAATCAAGTCTTCTACGGGAGTAGTTCAGTTCACATTTACAGTGACGACGCCTGCAACGACCACGACCAATCCGGATACGGGCGAGACGATGACGGTTGAGGGGACTTCGACGGAGAAGATAGTGACAAGAGTAGTTACATTTACGGCTGAATGAAAAGAGGATTAATGGTAGGAAAGATTATCAAAGGAATAGCAGGATTCTATTATGTGCATGTGGAAGGGAAAGGCACGTACTTCTGCAGAGCGAAAGGAATTTTCAGAAATATTCATATCAAGCCGCTTGTAGGTGATAATGTCCGCATGGAAGTGCTTGATGAACAGAATAAGGAAGGAAATGTTACGGAAATCCTGCCGCGGAAAAATTCGCTGATACGTCCTGCGGTAGCTAATATTGATCAGGCGCTGGTTATTTTCGCTATTGTTAAGCCGAATCCTAATTTTAATCTGTTAGACCGTTTTTTGATTCATATGGAGCGGCAGAAGCTTTCGAGCATTATCTGCTTTAACAAACAGGATATTGCGTCGGAGGAAGAAAAAGCCGCACTTAAAAGAGCATATGAGACCTGCGGCTATCAGTCGCTGTTTGTCAGTGCGCTTGAAATGGAAGGCATAGAAGAGTTAAAGAGCATTCTTATGGGAAAAACGACGGCTGTTGCCGGTCCCAGCGGCGTCGGAAAGTCAACGATTATTAATTGTCTTAATCCTGAGGCTAATATGGAGACCGGAAGCATAAGCAAAAAGATTGAAAGAGGGCGTCACACCACCAGACATTCGGAAATAATTGCGCTGGGGAATGAAACCTATATTATGGATACGCCGGGATTTACGTCTCTTAGCATTTCGGATATTGAAAAAGAAGAGCTTGGTCTATATTATCCTGAATTCAGGAGGTTTGAACCTGACTGCCGTTTCAGAGGCTGCGCGCATATGGATGAACCCGACTGCGGAGTTAAGGAAGCGGTAGAGCGCGGTGAAATCAGCAGAGTGAGGTATGAAAATTATCAGATGCTGTATCGGGAAGTTAAGGATGTGAGGAAGTATTAAAGTACAGAGAAATGGTAGGCATAGCGAGTTTACTTTGAGTTTTTGCTACGTATACACTCTGTTGATGGAGTATAGGAATTAAACAATTATTAAATAAAAATACTAAAATGTCCGATACAATATACAGTAATAG
>JAIDPH010000146.1 GCA_029062885.1 Lachnospiraceae bacterium | reverse complement strand
ATTTGTTATTAATATCTGAAAATTAAAAAAATTTTAATAATATTTGACTACAATCTTAAACTTTCACCGTTATAATATGTAAATCAAGATTTAAATTCTCAACTTTACAAACGGAGGAAGAAGAAATGTTTCAGATACTATACCGATTTTTTGCACTGGGATTGGATGTGATTCCTGCTGTAATTCTAATTGTGCCGATTATGTTGATTACACAACGCACGTTATTTAATCCCATGAGTATTGGAAGAAAGCTGTTAATGATAATTTTTGGAATCTACCTGTCAGGAGTTTTTCTGGTAGTAGGTATTCCTTCCCTTACTACGATACGTATAGATTTAGTATTCAATCTAATCCCGATTATTGATATAGTAAGTGACCCTATAGCATATATTGTGAATACTTTATTAAATATACTGCTGTTTATGCCGTTGGGATTTCTCATGCCGCTCATATGGAAGGGATACAGGTCCATGAAGAAAACGGTTTTGTTCGGATTTGGATTATCAGTAATGATAGAAATGCTGCAGATGTTTACATTCAGGCTTACGGATATTGATGACCTGATTTTCAATACAATAGGTGCGGCGGCAGGATATTATATCTACATTTTATTTTTGAGATATGAGTCTAAAAGGGCGAAAGCTGAACTGACAGCAGCAAGTGAAGCATCAGAAAGCAGATTGGAACTGCCGATTGTCTTTGCAACAGTATTTCTTATTATGTTTCTGGTTCGTCCCGTAATATCAAATGCGCTATGGTCTGTTATGCTACAGTGATTTCTTCAATCTGGATAACGCAAAATAAAACCAGATAAAGTCAGCCATAAAGAGAACTATACATACCGGAAGGAACCATACGCCTAATTTTTTTACGAATACTCCGCATAAAATGATATATCCAAGCATGAACTGCGTAAGCAGGTCGCATATCCAAAGCATGAAAAATACGAGATTATAAGCCCGTATCTCCACTTCGCGCGGCACTATAATCTTGTTTTTTCCAAACAGATTCTCTTTTATGCCAAATAGCGGAATCAGTTTAGTGAGAGCATGCCATGCCCAAAGGAAATACATCATGATGATAAGCATAATATAGCCGCCCTTATCAGAATAATCATCAATCTGTCCTACTGCATTCCAGTGATACGGAACCTGTTCCGGTATGTGCTTCCAATAGCATATCAAAAATACGGTGATGCCGATTATCCAGAGTGAAATAAAAATATCAATTATTCTCAACGGTTTATATATAATTTCTTTGTATTTTTTAAACATATACGAAACACCCCGCTTTCCTGCGGTTGAAAATTTCTAATTTTCAACTTATCGCATGTATATTCCCGCCAGCTTCATATCTTTATCAAAGGTGATGGAATAGATTACTTTCACATTTTCATATGAAACGTTTACTTGTGCCATTACAAATGTCTGTCCCTGTTGTTTGAATTCAAATGTATATATCGTGCCAAAAGATTCCATTTGCCCCCAATCGTCACCAATTAAGTTTCTGGGCTCTTCAAAGCTTTCCGGTACAAGTATTGCCTGCATTTCTTCTATAGACTCAGCCTTCAAAGAGTCAAAATCGTTTTGATCCAAAAGCATAACTATATCTTTAGCTTTCTCTTCTACCACTTCCTGCGAGAAGATGCCGCTGCTTCCCATTTCACTTACTTTTGGCAGCAGCCATCTGACATATGAAATGGCTGATAGCAATATAATTAAAATAACTGCTGTTATAGATATGGCAATTTTGATGATTTTCCTTTTCTTATACGCTTTTTTTTCACTTTCTGTCAGGTTTTGGTTAAACTCCTCCGAAATCTCTCCCGGCGTTCCCATATCCTCCATGATCAATTCCAATGTTTCCCCATTGTCCATACGCACATGAATGTCCGATAATAACTGTTCCCTTATCTCTGATTTCTTAATTTTAGAGCATTTCACATTCTTAATAATGTCATTTACATATTTTTCTGCATTCATCTTTGTATCCCCACATTTCCTTTCACATACAATTTAAGAATCTCCCATAATCCTGTCTATTCCTCCGGCAATCTGCCGCCATGTCCGATAAATCTCCGATAAAGCCGCTTTCCCTTTATCTGTAATCACATAATACTTCCTGGGAAGCTGCTTTTCCTCCGGCTCGCACCATCTGCTTTCAACCAGCTTCTCATCTTCAAGCCGGTACAAAATAGGGTATAGAGTACCTTCCTTCAAACAGAATATGCCGTTGCTGCTTTCCTTAAGCTCCTGAATAAGCTGATAACCGTATTTTTTTTCATCCGATAGCAGCTTCAAAACAAGCATGTCAAGAACGCCCTTTTTCATCTGCCGTTCATATTTGTCATTCATAGTTTTCCGGGATACCCCCCTAATATTCAAAGCAAATCATACAACAAACCAAGATTTGCCATTTACAAATACTTTGTATTACTAAATATATATTAATACATTAATAATTTTATGTCAAGCGTATACTTTTAATCTATTAATCTCTTCCGCACCTTGAAATGCCTAAACAAATATGCGATAATAATTTTGTTATTTTGCCAAAAACAGAAGGGAGTCTGTTTATGTCTGCTTTAGAAGAAATACGCAATCGTTTTAAAAACGACCATTTTGCAACGGATGTTACAGGTATAGTTATTGATTCTGCACAGCCCGGAAAGGCGGTATGCTCCATAACCTTGGAAGAACGACATATGAATGAGAATAATGTTCCAATGGGTGGAGCTGTTTTTACGCTGGCGGATTTTACCTTCGCTATTGCGGCAAATGGATATTCTGATAGAAAGACAGTCAGCCAGAATGTTTCCATTACCTTTCTTGCTCCCGCAAAAGGAAAGCGCCTTATTGCAGAGGCCTCCTGTTTGAGAGAAGGCCGCACGACTGCGCTATATATGGCGGATGTCAGGGATGAACTGGGAACTTATGTGGCTCATGCTGTTGTGAATGGATATGTTATTAACTAGAAGATACAAAAAGGAGGAACCATATCATGGTGATTACGGAGCTTTTGGAGCGCAACGCACGTCTCTACGGTTCGGATACGGCGCTTGTAGAGTTGAATCCTTCCTCGGAACGTGACAGCGCGGTAACGTGGAGAGAGGCGAGTCTGATTGAGAGCGCAGGAAACGGAGCCCCATATCGTCGGGAGATGAGCTGGGCGGATTTTGACAGGAGAGCCAACCGTTTTGCAAATCTGCTTTTAAGCCGCGGTTTGAAGCGGGAGGCAAAGGTGGGTATTCTTATGATGAACTGTCTGGAATGGCTGCCTATATATTTCGGTATTCTGAAGGCAGGCGGAGTAGCCGTTCCCTTGAACTTTCGCTATTCTTCGGATGAAATCAAATACTGTTTGGAACTTGCGGATGTTGAAGTACTGGTTTTCGGACCGGAATTTATCAGCCGTATGGACGTTATAGCAGAGGATTTGCCTAATGTGAGAATGATGTTCTTTCCGGGAACGGAAGGACCGTCTTATGCGGAGGACTTTTTGAAATTGATGGGATTCTGTTCTTCCAGCGCACCGCCGGTTGAGTTGAAGGAGACGGACTACGCGGCTATCTATTTTTCTTCAGGAACTACCGGATTCCCGAAAGCTATTCTTCACAACCATCTGTCACTGCTCTCTTCCTGTGAGACGGAGCAGAATCATCATGGTCAGACAAAAGAAGATGTATTTTTATGCATTCCGCCGCTTTATCATACAGGGGCGAAAATGCACTGGTTCGGCTCACTTATTTCAGCCGGAAGAGCAGTGCTTCTTCGTGGCGTGAAGCCGGAGTGGATTCTCAGGGCGGTCACGGAAGAAAAATGTACTATAGTGTGGCTGCTGGTGCCATGGGCGCAGGATTTATTGGATGCTATAGACTCCGGAAAGGTAGATATGGAGCACTATCTGCTGGAACAGTGGAGATTGATGCATATTGGAGCCCAGCCTGTTCCACCGAGTCTGATTCAGCGGTGGAAGAAGCATTTTCCGCATCATCAGTACGATACAAACTATGGTTTGAGCGAATCTATAGGACCGGGCTGTGTTCATCTGGGCGTGGAAAATATACATAAGGTAGGGGCCATCGGAAAGCCGGGCTATCGCTGGGAGGCAAAAATTGTAGACGAGCAGGGTAATGAGACAGCGCAGGGAGAAGTCGGTGAACTCATTGTGCACGGACGTGGAGTTATGCTCTGTTATTACAAAAATCCAGAAGCTACGGACGAGGTTTTAAAAGACGGCTGGCTCTATACGGGAGATATGGCGCGGATGGATGAGGATGGATTTATCTACCTGGTGGATAGGAAGAAGGATGTCATTATCTCCGGAGGCGAGAATCTTTATCCGGTACAGATTGAAGATTTTTTGCGTAAAAATGAAAAAATTAAGGATGTGGCTGTCATTGGGCTGCCTGACCAAAGACTCGGTGAAATTGCGGCGGCGGTCATAGAGCTTAAGGAAGGCGTTTCCTGTACGGAGGAGGAAATCATGAATTTCTGTGAGGAACTTCCCAGATATAAGCGCCCGAGAAAGCTTATTTTTGAAGATGTTCCGAGAAATCCTACGGGAAAAATCGAGAAGCCTCTTCTAAGAGAACGATACTGTCACGGCAGTCTTGTAGAAGTACAGATTAAAAATTAAGGGAGAACATACAAATGGATCTTTTTATCAAAATTCTAATGTTAGTTATATTTTTTGGCGTTATGATTGCAATCGGACTTTATTGTCGTAAGCATGCTACTGACGTCAACGGGTTCGTTCTGGGTGGAAGGAGCGTAGGTCCATGGCTTACCGCTTTTGCTTACGGAACCAGTTATTTCTCGGCAGTTGTCTTTGTAGGCTATGCAGGACAGTTTGGATGGAAATACGGAATAGCCGCAACATGGGCGGGGCTGGGAAATGCTTTTATAGGCTCGCTTCTTGCATGGGCTGTGTTAGGGCGCCGTACCCGTATTATGACGCAACATCTGGACAGTGCAACGATGCCGGAATTTTTCGGATGCCGTTTTGAGAGCAAGCCGTTAAAACTGGCGGCTTCAGCGATTATCTTTATCTTTTTGATTCCGTATACGGCAAGTCTTTATAATGGGTTAAGCCGTCTGTTCGGTATGGCGTTTGATATTGATTATAGCGTGTGCGTAATAGCTATGGCGGTTCTTACCGGAATTTATGTTATAGCCGGAGGATATATGGCTACCGCCATCAACGATTTTATTCAGGGAATTATCATGATTTTCGGTATTATTGCCGTTATTTTTGCAGTGTTAAAGAGTCAGGGAGGTTTTCTTGCGGCGCTTAATGCACTGTCATCAGTTAGTGATGAGTCAGTATCAACGGCGCCGGGCGTTTTCAATTCTTTTTTCGGACCGGACCCGGCAGGGCTTTTAGGCGTGGTTATACTTACCAGCCTTGGAACATGGGGACTTCCGCAGATGGTACAGAAATTTTATGCCATCAAGAGTGAGAGCGCAATTAATAAGGGTATGGTTATATCAACTGTATTTGCCACCATCGTCTCAGGCGGATGCTATTTTCTGGGCGGTTTCGGACGGCTTTTCAGCGACAGGATTGATATTGCGGCTAACGGATATGATTCAGTGGTACCGACCATGTTGTCAGGACTTCCGACCATACTGATTGCCGTAGTGGTCATTTTGGTACTTTCTGCATCAATGTCCACGCTTTCTTCACTGGTGTTGGCATCAAGTTCTACTTTGACGCTGGATTTCATTAAAGGTACGATTATAAAAGAAATGGATGAGAAGAAACAGGTCAAATGGATGCGCGTGCTTTTAGTAGTATTTATTGCGATTTCCGTAGTGATTGCGCTTATTCAGTATCGTTCCAATGTCACCTTTATCGCTCAGCTCATGGGTGTAAGCTGGGGAGCGTTAGCCGGTGCATTTCTGGCGCCGTTCCTCTATGGCTTATATTGGAAGCGTACCACTAAAGCAGCATGCTGGGTGAGCTTTTTATTCTCTACGATAGTGATGCTTGCTAACATTTTCTTCCGTTCAAGCTTTCCCGCATATCTGCAGTCACCAATCAATGCCGGTGCATTCTGTATGCTTGCCGGACTTGTAATCGTGCCTGTGGTGAGTATAGTAACAAAGGCACCGGAGCAGAAAACTTTGGAGAATATTTTCTCCTGTTACGATAAGAAAGTAACGGTTTCCGTTAAGGATTCCATCGGAGAGTAAAAAGGAGGAAAATAATATATGAAAACACTGATGCTTGGTAACGAGGCGGTTGCCAGAGGTCTCTATGAGGCAGGCTGCAGCTTTGTATCCAGTTATCCGGGAACGCCCAGTACGGAGATTACTGAGTGCGCGGCGAAATATGATGAATTGTATGCAGAGTGGGCTCCCAATGAAAAGGTAGCTCTCGAAGCAGCTTTTGGAGCTTCGCTGGCGGGGAAGAGAAGTTTCTGCGCTATGAAGCATGTAGGTTTAAACGTAGCGGCGGATCCGCTTTTTACCATATCATATACAGGCGTGAATGCAGGACTTCTGATTGGAGTGGCTGACGATGCCGGTATGCACAGCTCCCAGAACGAACAGGATTCTCGCCACTATGCACAGGCGGCGAAGATTCCCATGCTGGAACCGTCCGATTCTGCGGAAGCGCTTAGATTTGCTAAGCTTGCTTATGAACTTTCGGAAAAATTTGATACGGCGGTACTCATCAAGATGTGTACCCGCGTCAGCCATTCGCAGAGCGTAGTGGAAACAGGAGAGCGGGTACTTCCGGAGCAGAAGAAATATGAAAAGAATCCTGTGAAATATATTATGATGCCGGGTAATGCGAAAAAAAGGCATCCGGAGATAGAGGCGCGTACTAAAGCGCTGGCAGCATGGGCTGAAACAGCGGAGATTAACCGTATTGAGGAAGGCGGCGATAAGTCTTTAGGTATTATAACTTCTTCTACCTGTTACCAGTATGTGAAGGAGGCGTTTGGAGATACATATCCTGTTCTGAAGCTGGGGATGATTTGGCCCATGCCGGAGCAGAAAATCAAGGATTTTGCGGCTTCTGTAGATAAACTTGTGGTAGTGGAAGAACTGGATGGATTTATTGAGGCTCACTGTAAAAATCTGGGACTTTCGGTATCGGGAAAAGATATTTTTTCTAATGTCGGAGAATTGAGCCAGAATCTGGTGAAAGAGAAGTTAGGTGGAACTGTGCAGGCGGGTGCATCTTTAGATGAAAATATCCCTGCGCGGCCGCCGGTGATGTGTGCAGGATGTCCACATAGAAGCATTTTTTATGTGTTGAAAAAAATGAAACTTACAGTACTTGGAGATATCGGATGTTATACGTTGGGAGCAGTACCGCCGCTTAGCGCTATTGACACTACTGTGTGTATGGGAGCTTCCGTTTCGGGACTTCATGGCTTCGTAAAAGCGGATAGTGAAGAGCATGAGGGAAATACTGTGGCAGTCATAGGTGATTCCACATTTATTCATTCCGGTGTTACCGGACTTATCAATATAGCTTATAATGAGTCCAATTCAACGGTGATCATATTGGATAATTCCATCACCGGTATGACCGGACATCAGCAGAATCCTACTACAGGCTATAACCTGAAAGGCGACCCATGTACAAAGATAGATTTAGAAAGCCTTTGTCACGCTGTCGGAATCAAGCGGGTGAGAGTGGTGGACCCTTACGATATGGAAACATGTCAGACGGTGATTAAAGAAGAACTTTCTGCAAAAGAACCTTCAGTTATCATTTCACGCCGTCCCTGCGCACTGTTAAAGTATGTGAAGCATCCGGGTCCAATATGTTCCGACTCTGAAAAATGTAAGGGCTGTAAGGCATGTATGAACATCGGCTGTCCGGCGATAAGCATGGAAAACGGCAAGGCAAAGATTGACGCTACGCTCTGCGTAGGGTGTGGAGTATGTAAACAACTCTGTAAATTTGACGCATTGGGATAATGAGAAAAACGAGAGGTAGAATATGGAAACTAAAAATATTATGATTGTGGGTGTAGGCGGACAGGGTACTCTGCTTGCAAGTAAACTTCTTGGACGTCTTCTGCTTGGTAAAGGATTTGATGTAAAGGTCAGTGAGGTACACGGCATGAGTCAGAGAGGCGGAAGTGTTGTTACTTATGTCCGCTGGGGCGACAGGGTATGCTCACCTATTATAGACAAAGGACAGGCGGACTGCATTCTTTCTTTTGAACTTTTGGAAGCGGCACGCTATACAGAGTATTTAAAGCCGGGCGGCAGGATTATCGTCAACAGCCAGCAGATTAATCCCATGCCGGTGGTTGCGGGTACGGCAGTTTATCCGGAGAATCTGGAAGAAAAGCTTGGAGCATTGGGAATCCAGGTGGATGCGATTGATGCACTTGCATTAGCTGAGAAAGCGGGAAGCAGCAAGGCTGTGAATTTAGTACTCATGGGAAAGCTGGCTAAGAACTTTGATTTTACTAAAGAAGAGTGGATGGATGCGATTGAGCATAGTGTGCCGTCGAAATTTCTGGAGCTTAACAAAAAGGCGTTTGAGCTGGGACAGGGGATGTAGGTTGAGCAAGCATGAGGGATTAGTGTGGATATGTTATGTAAGAATGTGTTGATTGACGGAAACACCGTAAATATGGACGCTGGTACGGTGTACAGAGGATTGGGAGCCGTTACGGGGAACAATTCTTCCCGTTTGCTTATGGATTACAAAATAATAAATCCGGAAGCTTATTGGGAAATTATGAATCTGATTTTTAAGCCCGATTATGGTGCGGGACTTACACACATAAAGCTTGAGTTCGGTGCAGACGTTAATTCTTCGTCTGGAACGGAGCCTTCTATAATGCGCTCCTCTGATGAAACAGCGGACGTTACCCGTGGCGCAGGCTTTATGTTTGCGGCCGACGCCCTTTCAATCAACCCTGATATTACCGTAGACCTGCTCAGGTGGGGTGAACCGAGATGGGTTACGGATGCGTTTTCAGAATCGCAGGAAAAAGGCTTCGAAGCGAGATATAAATGGTATAAAGCCGCTTTGGACAGTACATATGACAAATACGGTATAAAGTTCACACATATCAGCCCGGATATGAACGAAACAGGCGAGATTGATACCGAATGGATAATATATTTTGCAAATAGGCTTAATAACGAAATTGATGAGCGTTATGATTATGGAAAAATAAAAATTGTCGCTTCCGACGAGGTAGGTTCTTGGAAAATAGCCGATGAAATGATGAGATGTGAAGCTTTGTGGGCTGCCGTTGATATTCTTGCCTCTCACTATAATACATGGGCAAGCGATAAAGCCAAAATTCTTAATAAGAATTACGGCAAGGAAATCTGGTACACAGAAGGGATTGCTCCCATGAATATCGCCAAGCTTGCCGTGACAAGCAATGGCAGCGGAATCAACGGTGTAAACGGCGCACTGGATGTCTGTAATCGCATTATAAACGGTTACTACAACGGAAAAATGACGATGTATGAATATCAGCCGGCGGTTGCGGCGTATTATTCGGGAGCGAAATATTTCCCGAAGGCACTCCTGAACGCCCAGACCCCTTGGAGCGGATATTATGAAGCTGACTGCGGAATATGGACTTCTGCACATTTTACTCATTTTATCAAAAATGGTTGGAGATTTATCGACAGCGCATGTTACGGAGACGGCAAAGAAAATCACTCGATTACCGAAACAACTAACAACTATATGACAGTTACCGATACCGAGACGGGAGATTACTCTATAATAATTTGCAATGACAGCGACAAACAGCGTAACTACACATTTACACTTGAAAATATGGATAAAGCCGATGCGCCTGTTACGATATGGGAAACCCGTAGCCCGGATAAAGGACAGGCTTATGATGAAAATTATTTCAAAAAGGTGGGAACATATCTTCCTGCCATAATTGACGGGAAAAAATCTTTTTCTGTAGAAGTCAGGCCGTATTCTATCATTACGGTTACAACCCTTGATAAAACAGCGGACATTTCCGTATATAATTGCAAATATAAAGATATTCCGCTTGATATTAACTATACGGACGATTTTGAGTATTCGGACGAATTTCTGTCTGAAAGAGGAAGCGCGCCGCTTTATACTACCGATTGCGGAGGTGCGTTTGAGGTTGTTAAGGTTGATGGAAATAAGGTTCTTATGCAGATTATTACAGAGAAGAATAAGCCTTCCGAATGGAGATTTGGAGATACTCCCAACCCGATTACTTCACTTGGAGATGACCGATGGGCAAACTATTCTGCAGAGATAGATTTTAAATTTGCGGATGATGCTGATGATAATTATATTTTTCTCGGAAGTCGTTATCTTACGACTGAGATTAATACAAAGTCAGCAGAAAACGGATATGAGCTGAAAATATACACGAACGGTAAATGGGAACTGAAAGCCAACAGCTATACTATAGCTGACGGATGTAAGGAAGATTTTGACAGTACGGTCTGGCACAGTGTTAAGATTACTGCCGTTAAAAATAAAGTTACCGCGGCAATTGACGGGGAAGAAGTTGTTAATTACGAAGATACTAAGCCATACAATCATTCGGGACGTGTTTCAATCGGAAGCGGGCTTTATAATAATATTTTTGATAATCTGAAAGTAGTACCTGTCGGAGATAATAATACTATTACAAGAGTGGATGACCACGATTCGCGCATAACTTATACAGGAAACTGGGAGCGGATTGTTCCCGACGGATTTGTTCACTTTAACCGTACCCGCTCTAAAGCAGTTGTGAATGAAGAAAACTGCGAAGAAAAGAGCCTTGAATTTTCTTTCACAGGAAACCACTTTGCGCTTATCGGGCAGACAGGAAAATGCGAGTTTGACGTTTATATTGACGGAGAATTTTTGGATTCAGGACAGGTACAGTTAGAACCGGAGGCAAGACAGTGCTACTATACGACGGATGTTACTGATGGTGCACATGAGGTCAAAATAATCGTAAGAAGCGGTGAATTTTATTTGGATGTGGTTGAATTTTGAGGTGTTTATATAAACCATGCTCCTATTAATGTATTCAATCTTGGATGTTTTTATTGAAAGGTGATATAGAAATGGAGACGTTCTATTTGATAGATTTTGAAAATGTACATAATGATGGTTTGGAGAATATAAGCACACTTACAAAAACGGACCATGTGCATATTTTTTATACCGATAATGCGCATAACATAAGGTTAGATTTTGTTCTAATTGAGGGTATTGATATTGTTGGACATAAAGTGCCTGTGCGTAAACAATCATTAGATATGCATCTTGTTTCATATCTTGGATATTTACTTGGAGTCAATAAAGGGAAACAATGTTCTTATGTAATTATCAGTAAGGACAATGATTATGATAATATCATAAAGTTCTGGCAGGCAAATGACGTTGGTAATATATCCCGAAAACAGGAAATACCAAACGGTAATACAGGCAATCAGAAGAAAGCAATTTCATCCACAGAAACGACCACACAAAATATAAATAACAAAATTAGTGCTGGTATGGCATACGTGCTTACTGGAGACGATAGAAGTGAATTGAATGTATATGTGCAGCATGGTTTACTTAATTTGGGTTACAAAGGAAATGTAGCAAATAAAATATGTAGTTATGTTGTTGCACATTGTAATGATGAGCATATGCTGAATGAGATACATAATGAGCTTAGAGAAGAATTTGAGGAATATTCCGAGGTCTATAAAGATGTAAAAGCAATTCTTATGGATTTTGTATCTTCCAAAAGTAAAATTACTAAAAGAGAATCACAGGTACGCTCCTTTTTTGGACAGTATTTTAAGAAGAAAATATATGTTGATAAGAAGGAAGAAATAATTCAGATTCTTTTAAAGTCGACAACCAGGCAGCAGGTTAATAATGGGTTGCAAAAGTTGTATTCTGACGGTGCGCAGCTAAAAGAGATATTAAAAACGTTGAAGCCGTTGATTAAGGAACTACCGGGGAGTTAGTGCATAGAGGACATTCTTTGAATTAATGAAAACAGAAATAAATGTTTCATAGAGATAAAATGAGGAATAAAATGGAAACTGAAAAAGAATACGACGATGACAAAAATTATACACTGAGAAGCCGTATCATAGTATTTGAAAGGGAGATGGAGCATCTCAAAAACCTGATGTACGGGCGATGTGTAACTGTATGGAATTACATGACAGATTCACAGGGAAAATATTCCGAGGAAAGAA
Source organism: Lachnospiraceae bacterium (assembly GCA_029062885.1). Taxonomy (GTDB): domain Bacteria; phylum Bacillota; class Clostridia; order Lachnospirales; family Lachnospiraceae; genus UBA3282. The sequence goes on along the minus strand of JAIDPH010000146.1, from coordinate 10,023 downwards.
CAATCGGGTTGATAGAGCAAATTATTAATGAGATCCGATATCGGAGAATGCATATCTGGGATTTTGATAAGCATGCAGATAAGCTGACCTTTTATAAAAATATATTATACTGTGTACTACGTGCATATACCTCGAACTATACAGAATGCAGCGGCGGAAACAGATTCGGATACGGCAAACCGGAAGAAATCCTTTTTTTCGATATATTGTCTGCGTTTGAAGATTCTACCGGGGAATTATTGGATGGAAATGTAGTGTTTTTAATGGAGACTCTTTATGAAATTTTTACCGGGCGGTCGATTTGTCTGGATGTATTGAATGCAGAAAGGGAAAAAATGGAACAAACGGAAAAATACACTGCGGAAACAGAAGATATGTATACCGGCAAACCTATGGAAGAAGCTCTGGCGGAGGAACTCGGATATAATATAGAAGAAATAAGAGAAGAGGAACAGAGTTTCATTGAAGAAGAGGAGAATCTGGCACAAGCGGAAAGAGAAAAAGTGTGTAAGCAGTTTGCTGATAAAGAGCATTTTTGCCATAGTCTTGATGAAGTATACTGCTATTTAAAGGAAACGCCCATCTCCTATAATCAAGTGCGCTTGGAGATAAAAGCACTGGTTGACGGTTTTCTGTCTGACATTGGACTGTCTGTATTTCAGGATGAAGATGCCTATGTTGAAGCTATGGTACAGTTAAAGAAAACAATCCGAACGGCGCAAAAGTATACGGAGGATGGAAAGTGAACGCCAGAGACGAATTTTATATAATTTTGAGCGACGATTTGACGAAGAAAGGCAACCGGTCGGTTTTATACAGATTTTTAGATGAAGAGCAGGATAGGAAGGCGGCTAAAGAAAACGAGGCGAATATTAACGACGTAAGAAGCTTTCAGATTAGAATCCGCTTTTATAGAAAACAGCTTAAGAACGGAGAAATTACTGTAGAAGAGTATCTGAAACACTTTTGTTCTGTTTTGTTCCAAAATCCTAAGTATTGTAAAAGCTGCGGTAAACCTGAGAAGAGCCTTAATAGCAGTAAGAGAATCGGCTATTGCAGTAAGAATCCGGAACCGCTGCTTAAGGAATTGCTTGGAGCCGCGCTGGGAGACGATTGGTTAAAAAAAGAAAACAGCATCATTCAGGGCATAAAGAAGTTATATATGATTTTGAACGCGAAAGATAGCCCTGAATACAGGAAAGCCGTTGATGGGTTAAGCAGGGAGAAGTTTTTAGACATAAACTTTTCTAAAATTATGATTATTACGGATGCAGTGCTGGATGTAGTAATTGCATATGATATAAAAGAGTTCTTCTATGGCACGGCAGTAGAAACATTGGACGATTATGTGATTACAAAAAGACGGAAGAATTTGGATAAGACAATAACGGGCGGCCGGCCGGAGAGAATCGACAAGTCGTTGAGACTTATAGATTTTTATTGCAGGCAGGAGGGAAAAGCCCTATTCGGTACGGAAAACAAAGAAGCGCCGGGAGATGAGGAATGCGACTTACTATACCGCAAAATGCTTGAAAGTAAAAATGATAGAATTTTTATTCCGCTTCTGGTAGATAGTGTAACCGGATGCGGCATTTATATTATAGGAAAGGCATATTTTGAAAGTGAATATGCAGATGACTTAAATCAATACGGAAAAATCAAAAAAAACTGTGCATATGGCGTTATGTTTTTTGACAATGACAGCGGAGAAGATATTCGGACTGGCTATCATATCTATAACAGGATTGAAGAATTTTCAAGTTATAATGAGGCGCGTTTTTCGGGAGATTGGTGCTATGAAAAAGCGCGTCAGGATGCGTCCGACATGATGAAAGAGTCAAACGGAAAAATGCCGGATGGCATATCTGAAACTTTTCGAAAATATTTTGAAGCCGAAGCCGATTTGGAATCTGAGATATTAAAGCAGGAAATCAGGAAAGATGTTTCTGATTGTGAAAAAGAATTAAGAAAAAAAGAACTGTAGAAAAGCCCATTATGTGGGCTTTTCGTATTCTAAAATATCTGATACGGGACAGTCAAGAATAAAGCATAAGGTATCAAGTGTTTTCGTGGTAATGGCTTCTCCTTTTTTCATACGGTGAAGCGTATTGGCGGATAAACCATGCTTGAAAATCAATTCGTACTCTGTGACACCTTTTTGAAAAAGGGTGTTATAAAAAGGTTTATAAGATATCACAGGACACACCTCCATTTCTGTAAATAAGGTAGCATATTTAATATGTTGAATATGCTTAAAGTATTGACTATAATTTGTGAGTGATTCCATTGTAGAGAAATAGGTAGTTATTATAATTTGAGAATTAGTGTTATGGAATTTTGTTTTGCGATAGCGGAAAATTTACGCTAGATGCTTTTTAGAGGAGTATGATATAAGTATGCCATAAATCAAAAAGGTATATAGCAGCTGCCAAGTATGAATTGGCATAGTAGATAATATTGACTATTATCAATTTATTGAGTATAATAGTTCATATTAAAGGAGAGGAGAAAAGAAATGAGAAAGAAAGTGAAAGGATTTTTAATTGCGGCATTCGCAGCAGCTATGTTGTTTGGAGCGACATTAACATCGGAGGCGGCACCCAAGACCATGCCTGACGGTCAGATATTTGATGCACAGTTCTATGCACAGAGCTATCCGGATGTTGCAGCTGTTCTTGGAAATGATGAAAGCATGCTATACTTCCATTATGTTAATATGGGCAAAGTAGAAGGAAGACTTCCTTATGCGGGAGCACAGGGAGCGGCTAATGCTCAGAGAGCAGGTATGGTGGACGTTAAGATACACTGGGAATCCAGAGTAGAAGAATTAGGTAATGGGAACCAGCTCGTCAAGCCATTAACCTATTCATACCCTGCAAACGTATATGTAGAAATTACAGACGCAGATGTCATTGAAGCTGCAAAACGTATGCTTCCTGACGGAGCTGAATGGGGCTTAGAAGCGTTCTATGACAAGATAAGCACTGTTACCAACAAAAAGGATATGAACGTAAGGGCACAGGGCTGTCTGGCTTTTGCATACTGGCTTACGGACGCAATCTACGGAGATACTCCTATGATTGCATACAACGGTGCGGGTGCAGGCTTTGAATTTTGTATGTACGATATCGTAGTATTTAACACACCCTACACTGCAGTTACAGGACAGTACCATGCAGGTGTTGTAATTGGCGCAGACCCCGCAACGCAGACCCTGTATCTTGTTGAAGCTAACGTATTAATCAACGGAAATCCGCAGGGTGTCGTAAGATGGAACTCACCGCTAAAAGTTGACGGTTCAGACGGAAACACTATCGGAATGGTCTTAAGACGCGTAGGTGTTACCCCATAATGAATAAACAATCGCCACCGGTCAAACCGGTGGTGTTTCTATTCTAACTACTTCAAAACATCTATATATGCATAATTTCTATTGCTCAATGCAACTTATTCAGTTCACAGATTTCATGATTACACTTAATAATCCTCAAAATATAGCCATCAGTAGTTCAGTTTTTGTTCTACACATAATTAATTCTGTTTTTGAAATAGCGGAAAAATTACGCAACAAAATTTTATATAGAGTATGATTTAGATACTTCATACAGACAAAAAGGAGGATTGGAAAGTGGAAGATGAATTTTCAGAAAAGAAAGCAGAAGCACAGTTAGCCCCCATAGATTCAAAAGTATACGAAGCGGCGATTTGCTTTGCCAGAATATGGGGAGTCATGGAAACATTAGAACCCCTTCCGAATATCGGGTTTGAGAAAGTTAGAGACATTTCAATAACATTGGCGAAGGAGTTTGTTTTAGAAAATGATAAGGATTTAGAGCAATTTTTTGCAGAGAAAGCAGAGGCTTTAAAAAGAAAATATATTTCCTAAAATTGGTTTGGAATGTAATAAGGTAAAATAAACTCAATATATTGACTATTATCAAATGATGGAGTATAATTAAATTTGTATGTTGACATAAAAAAGACCGAGGAATAGGACATGCAAATGGAAAATAAGGAGGAAAAAGCAATATGAGAAGAATTAAAGGCTTTGTAATTGCTGCATTAGTAACATCCATGTTGTTTGGAGCATCATTAACATCGGAGGCGGCACCAAAGACCATGCCTGACGGTCAGATATTTGATGCGCAGTTCTACGCACAGAACTACCCGGACGTCGTAGCTGTTCTTGGTAATAATGAAAGTATGCTCTACAGCCACTATGTCAATATGGGCAAAGCGGAAGGCAGGCTTCCTTATGCGGGAGCACAGGGAGCGGTTAATGCTCAGGGGACAGCTGATGTTACTGTCAGCTATCATGCAGATGAAACAGATTTAGGCAACGGTAACAGACTGTTAGGACCTATAACCTACACCTACGATTGCCCCGAAAACGTAATCGTAAATATTACGGATGCCGATATTATCGACGCAGCGATGCATATGCTTCCCGAAGGTGCCAAATGGGGCATGGAATCCTTTTATGATAAAATCAGCAATGTAAAGAGAGAAGGTAAGTGGATTAACCAAAGAGCGCAGGGCTGTCTTGCTTTTGCATTCTGGCTCACGGATTCAATATACGGAAAAGTGCCTATGAATTGCTACAGAATCAACAGCGTTGAAAATCCCGCAGCAGGATTTGAATATTGCATGTATGACATTGTAATCTTCGACACGCCTGAAACAGCAGTAACAGGTATCAATCATGCTGGAGTAATCGTAGGTGCTGACCCCGTAACGCAGACACTGTATCTTGCAAACGGCAATTACGGCGGAACCGTAAAATGGAACCTTCCTTTAAAGACTGATGGTTCTGACGGAAACATAATCGGAATGGTCTTAAGACGCGAAGGGGTTACCCCATAATGAATCAGTGCCACCGGTTAAGCCGGTGGCGCTATTATAGATAATAGGCGGACAGTAAACAGAAGAAAGAGGTATAAACATGGATACATACAAATCATATCTACAACATCCTGCCGGCAATGTACTGACTTTTGAAGAGGCGTTGCAGATTTACAATGATATGGCAGCAGGAATCGAACAATGCCGTAGTGAATATAAAGATGAAATAGTTCGGGATTTTCTGCAAAAAGCAGCTTACTATGCCAATGTCAGGGCAGAATGGGGATTGTGGTCTAAAGAAGAAAAACAGGAAAAAGATGAGTACAGGACCATACGGCATAACTCCTTTATTGATTCCTTAAACATTTTATGTCGGCTGCTAAACAAGGAAAATATTGCGACGCCATGGAGGGAACAGCTTGGAAATGAGCGTAAGCGAATAGGGGATTTTGCCTGCTTTACAGCATATATTTCAGGACTGAATAACAGATAGTAGCGGATAACAGAAAAAGGAGATAGGGCAATCCCTATCTCCTGAACTATTACCTGTTTTTCTCCTTCTCCCTATACATCATCGCATCCGCCTCGCCGACCAGTACATCGAAGTTTTCTTTTCCGGTCTGGGAGTATGCTGACCCCACGCTTGCGGATATTTTCTTAAGATGCTCATCTTTCGCATATTCCGTATCGAGTTTCATCTTTATCGTTTGTCTCATTTGCTCAACTTCTTCCGGTGTACGAGTTCCAAACATCAACACCACAAACTCATCGCCGCCCGCACGTACGATCAAACCATCCTGTATTTTGATATTTGCCCGAAGAGTATCTGCTGTGAGAACCAATGCCCGGTCACCCTCCTGATGCCCATAGATGTCATTGATACTCTTAAAATGATCAAGATCAATCAGGAACAGCGTCATATTACCTTCCTGTGCTTTATCAATGTATTCATATAAATAACGTCTGTTATACAAACCTGTGAGAAAATCGGTATTCGCATTTTTAATCATCATCTGATGATACAGACGTTCCTGTGTCACATCTATAGCAATGCCTACGGTTCCCATAACGCTGCCATCCAGATCGAATAATGGCGTCTTATAGGTTTTCAGTTCCCGCATACTGTCTCCGATCTTAACCGTCTCATCGAAAATACAGGTTTCTCTCTTCTCCATAACCTCGTATTCCGATTCCATACAGATAAATTCGCCTTTGGCATATTCATCCGGATCGATATCCCAGATATAATAGTGCCCGCGGCCTTCAATTTGCTCCATCGTCTTGTTGACCGCTTTACAGAACGCTGTATTCACTTTCATGTGAGCGCCCTCTTTATCCTTATACCAGATTAGATGAGGAACACTGTTGATCGCGTTATCGAGATAGCTTTGTGTCTGCCAGAAATCCTTACCCATCTTGTAGGTCTTCTGCCAACGAGTCAAGCGAAAACGCAGTTCTGTTTCCGATAAGGGCATCACCCAGATATCCGTAATATCCGTGTTCTCATTTACAGTTATAAGCTCTGTCTGTTCCTTATTCGCAAGCAAAATCAATTCTGCGTCTTTACGCTTATGAGAAACCAGAAACGCAAGCGTCTCTTCCACATCCATCTGTCGCACATCTGCCAGAATTACGTCTGCTTTGTTTGTCATAGATGCATCTGTACTTTCACTCTGCAGATATTCATGCGTAAAATGCGTAAGAGGCGAGAGCTGTTTCAATGTGGTAAACAGCTCATTCTGTCCTGTTATCATATAAAAACAAATATGGCAATGATACATAAATTTCCTCCCGTATTGAACCAGACAACATATTTTTTCTTTATTTTATCATAGCATAAAAATTGCTACAACCTTTTTATTCTTTTAAGGTAATACCTATCATTTTTTTATTTTATGAGATAAAATATACAGAAAAAAAGTAAAAAAAGGCGACATTTTTGACATGTAAATCGTATTTATAGTGGAGGTGAAAAGGTTGAAAGAATTGCATTCTTTCAACCGAACGTGTTCGGTTTTTGCAAGTTTGCGCTTGTTGGCGCAAACTCGCAGACTGAGAAAGGAGCATGGTTAAAGATGGATTCTTCATTAAAAATGAATGAAGAAATTACAGAAATCTATGAACGTCAGGTAGATACGGTTTATCGCGTCTGTTTTTCTTTTATGAAAAATGCGTCGGATGCGGAGGATATGGTACAGGAGACCTTTCTTAAGCTGATTTCGTGCGAAAAGCAGTTTGAATCACCGGAGCATGAGAAGGCATGGCTTATAGTGACAGCGTCTAACACCTGCAGGGATGAACTGAGGCGGTGGAAAAGAAGGCTTAAGAATATCATTAGTGTTTCCGGGCAGGAGAATGAAAATCCTGCCGACACAGAGGATGATACGATATTGGAATGGGTGATGGAGCTTCCTGTCAGATATAAACAGGTTATTTACCTGTATTATTATGAGGGATATCGTACTCCTGAGATTGCAAAAATGCTGCATTGTTCGGAGTCAACGGTGCGGAACCGACTGTTAAGAGGAAGAAAGATATTAAAAAAGCGCAGTATATATCAGGCTAAATCAATATTTATACTGGCAGCAGTTTTAGCGGGCAGTCTGCTCGTGACAACGGTTGCGTATGCCGTTCGTACTTACAGACTGCGTGACCTTAGTATGGGAAAAGAGGATGTTATGGATTTATCCGAACCTGAGCAGATAAGCGGGGAGTCTGTTATAGAAGATATTCCTTTGATAGAAGTGGATATTATTTCTCTTGGCGGAATTTCGGGTAGTCCTGAGTATGAAGCGTGCAGCGAATGGAGAGAATTTCTTAATGGTTATGATACTGACGGAGTGATTCTTTCAAAGATTGGGAATGGTTTTGCAGGTCTTGGGGAAGAATACGAACTTGTCTATGGCTGCTATTCGGAAGAGATGGCGGACAAGGTCGATGAGATTTGTGAAAAATACGGGTTGGATAAATTAAAGGGCTTTTATATTGCTGAGGATTATGATGACCTGTGCAGCAGGGCAGAAATCGGGAACCTCTGCGGCGGTATCCCCGAAAATGTAAAATGGAACTTTTATAGCGGCTATCTGTATGAGGACGGAACTTTTCATATGGATGGAAGAGTGATATATAAAGGTCAGGAGATTTGTGTGACGGACTATCAGTTGATGCGTACCATGAAAGGCTCGTTTAATCCGGTTACGCTGAATGTATGGGCAATGGAAGACTACATTGAGAGAAACTATGTGACAAAAAATGGTGAAAACGTACTGCTTGCAAACAGCAGTAAGAAGGCGCTGATCATTGCAGAAAGAGAAAAATCATACATCATGGTCAATATCTTGGGAGATTTTGCATCGGATACGTTTGATGTAAGTGATGAGATGCTGGAAGGACTGGCGGATGCTTTTGATTTTTCAGTAGTACCGTAAAATTGGATTGGGGTTTTGATTCGACAGACATTATGAAAAAGTGAGTTTATTAACAGTTAAAAATATAATTATAAGGAGATTAAAATGAATGTTAAGGTAAAGTATGCAGTAAGTATTTTTATGACAGCAATTATGCTTTGTAGTCTGAGTGGTTGCGACAGCAGTGATGAGAGTGGTCAAATGGTAGATGTGGTGGAAGGGCAGGAGATTAATCAAGTTGCAGATGCAGGCGAAATACAGAAAAACGATCAGGGGACGGAGTCAGAGAACCTCAGCGAGTCAGCATCCGGAGAAGACTTAGATGTCGTAGCTCCGGACCCGGCAGATGATGACTGGTATATGAAGGGAAGCATTTACACAGATGATAATGGACGCAGACTGGAAGTTTTCTTTAATGACGAAGGTATGATAGAATTTGCGATTGACGGTCTTTCCGTATATTTTACTTCGGTTGGAACCTGCCAGTTTGAAAATAACTGGAGAATTTATACCTGCGATGATAGGACAATGATTGTTTATTATCCGGGAGAACCTGCGCATATTGAAATATCCGATGGAGATTATGCGGGGCTGTATGAAGAGGGTGGCGATAAAGTGAATTGATATGCATATTTCGGCTAAAATTTAGTCAGATTTAATAATAGCCGAAAAGGTGGAGAGAAATTTTTAAATCAGGATTGTATTCTAAAGGTTTATGCCGTATGATTTATACGTGAGAAAGTAATTATAGAATAAAGCAGTTAAGGAAGAAATAAGTATATAAGAAAAGAGAGTTATATAAATTGGAAAAAAGATTTTCGTTAAGCGGTGCGGTATTGAAAAATGCCGCATACATATCCATGTTCATCGACCACTTTTTTGCAGTCGTGTTTAACGCCTATATGCGGCAGAGGGCTATTCAGGGACTTCCGATAGACAGCGTAAACAGTATATATCAAATTGGAAGGGCAATAGGAAGAGTCGCCTTTATCCTGTTTGCTTTTATGGCGGTGGAGGGATTTTGCCATACCCGCAGCCGCATGAAATACCTGTTGAGGCTTGGAGCTTTTGCACTTATTTCAGAGATACCTTTTGACTTGGCGATTGAAGACAGCTTATTTGAGATGTCAAATCAGAACGTATATTTTACATTGTTTTTGGGAGTTCTGGCGCTTTGTATAATAAGTAAGCTGCGTGGGCATCCGATAGTACAGTTTTTAGGTGTAGCTTTATGCTGCATAGCGGCGGCGCTTCTTAAAACGGACTATATGTTTATGGGAGTTATGCTGATTGTCGTATTCTATTTATGCAGAAAATCATTCCTATGCCAGGTTTTAGTAGGTTCTGTTACTATATATGTAGGAATTGTACTGCTTTATATAGTGAGATATTGGGGCTGGGGTTTCCCTATTACCGTGTTTTTAGAATCGGGTTTGAGCGAAATGTACGGACTGTTTGCCTTTGTATTCATATTTTTTTATAATGGACAGAAAGGAAAGCAGCTGCCTAAAGCATGCTATTACTTATTCTACCCCCTGCATTTGCTGCTTCTGTATGGAATAAAGCAGTGGATGTTCTGATAAAACAGGGGAGTGCATGGAAAGAGCACAGCATTTATACAAAGAAGAAAAAGGAAGTATATGGTCACATGAAAGAAGTAGTATCACGAATCCGCCGTGACATAAGGAATTATTGGCAGACGGCTATAGCTATAGCGGTTTATACTGTTTTGGTTAATATTGTATTTCATGCCTTCTGCCCGATGGTTATTATG
>JAIDPH010000145.1 GCA_029062885.1 Lachnospiraceae bacterium | reverse complement strand
TACAGAATCTGTATCAGAGACAAAAGCAGGCTGAGGCACAGCAGTTTGAGGCACAGAGAGAAGCAGAGGCGAGAAAGGCACAGGCCGAGGCGGACCGTTTCTCAAAGGAGCAGGAGGCACAAGGTGTCAAGGCATACGGAGAAGCAGAGGCAGCCGCAGTAAAAGCGAAGGGACTTGCGGAAGCGGAAGCGATTCAGGCAAAGGGTCTTGCAGAAGCAGAGGCTATGGAAAAGAAAGCGGAGGCTTATGCGAAGTATAACAAGGCAGCCGTAGCCGAGATGATGATTAAGGTGCTTCCTGAAATAGCATCAAAGATTGCAGAACCGCTTGCACAGATTGATAAGATTACAATTATCGGTGGAGACGGCGGATCAAACGGCGTGGAGCAGGTGGCAGGAAATGTACCGGCGGTCATGACAAAACTGTTTGAATCAATGAAGGAAACGACAGGTATCGACCTGGCAAGTATTATTAATGCAGAGTCCTATGATGCAAAGGTAAACAGAAATATTACCGTAAACGGACTTGAAGGCGTTAATATGGTAGTTAATGCAAACGGTAACAAGGACAAAGACGGAAATAGCAGTAATGAATGATTTTAGGGAAGATATATGAAAAATTTAAGCGAAAGAACAGCAGGTTTTACAGACTCCGTTATAAGGAGAATGACAAGAATATCCAACCAATATAATGCAATCAATTTATCCCAGGGATTTCCTGACTTTGACCCGCCTAAAGAGATTACGGACAGACTTGCAGAAGTGGCAGGAATCGGACCGCATCAATATGCGCTGACATGGGGAGCGCAGAATTTCCGTGAAGCTCTGGCGGCAAAGCAGGAGCATTTCTATGGAATGAAAGTAGACCCTAATCAGGAAATTGTTGTTACATGCGGAAGTACGGAGGCTATGATGGCTGCCATGATGTCAGTCTGTAATCCGGGAGATAAGGTTGTTATATTCTCGCCTTTTTATGAAAATTATGGCGCGGATACGATATTGTCAGGAGCAGAGCCGATTTATGTTCCGCTAAACCCGCCTGCGTTTGATTTTGACGGAAACGTATTGGAAAATGCGATGAAGCAGCAGGGAGTGAAAGCACTCATTTTATGTAATCCATCTAATCCATGCGGAAAAGTATTTACAGAAGAAGAACTGAAGGTCATTGCTGAACTTGCAATCAAATATGACATATATGTCATAACAGATGAAGTATATGAGCATATTGTTTATGAACCCAATAAACATATTTGTATTGCCACCCTGCCGGGAATGAGAGAACGGACTATTATCTGTAATTCTCTCTCTAAAACCTATTCCATTACAGGCTGGCGTTTGGGATTTGTAATGGCGTCTCCGGAAATTACGGACAGAGTGAAGAAAGTACATGATTTTCTGACGGTAGGAGCGGCAGCACCTTTGATGGAAGCGGCGGTTGTGGGTTTAAAGTTTCCTGATTCTTATTATGAAGACTTGCGTGAGCATTATACGCATATGAAAAATCTGTTTACGAATGGGTTAAAAGATATCGGACTTATCTTTACCAATCCGCAGGGCGCATACTATGTTTTGGTGGATATAAGTGAATTCGGTTATGAAGACGACATACTCTTTTGTGAAGAGTTGGCAAGAAAAGTAGGAGTGGGAGCAGTTCCGGGTTCAAGCTTTTTCAAAGAGCCGGAGAACCGTTATATCCGTTTCCACTTTGCCAAACAGGATGCCACGCTGAATGCGGCCTTGGAGAGGCTTGCAGATATTCATACCAAGATGAAAACTCAAGTGTAAAAGTCGGGTTTAGTTTCGGTTGACACGATATAACCATTAGTCTATAATAAATATGTCTTATTTTATTATAGACTAATGTGTTATAGAGAGAATGAGGGAGGAAATTCTAATGAAGAAACTATCTGTTAAAAGTGTTGTTGCAATCGGTATCGGTGCAGCTTTATTTTTTGTTTTAGGGAAAATTTCAATTCCTACACCGGTTCCCAATACTTATATCAGCTTACAGTATGCTATTCAGGCTGTGTTTGCTACACTGTTTGGACCTATAGCAGGTCTGCTGATTGGCTTTGTCGGTCATACATTGATTGATGCGACAAGTTACGGTCCGTGGTGGAGCTGGATTATTGCCTCTGCATTTGCCGGTCTTGTAATCGGTGTTGTTACATTGAAGCTGGATATCAATGAGGGACTTGATACTAAGAAGATTATTACTTTCAATGTTGCACAGATTGTTGCTCATCTTTTGGCATGGGGACTTGTTGCACCTTGTCTGGATATTCTGATTTATAAAGAGCCAATCGAGAAGTTATTTGCACAGGGGCTTGTAGCCGGTGTTTCCAATATGCTTACAACCGGAATTGTCGGTACGCTTCTGTTAGTTGCATATGCTAAGACAGTTGTAAAGAAAGGTTCCCTGAATAAGGAAGACTAATTATAGCGGTAATCATTAAGAGCGGTCGTTTTTCATGCGGCGGCTCTTTCTATATTTATAAAGTATAAAAAGGAGTAATAATATGAAATCTCCCGTTATTTCTTTTAAGGACTATAGCTTTCAATATATGGCACAGGCGGAGCCGACTCTTAGGAATATCAATCTGGATATATATCCCGGGGAAAAGGTACTGATTGCCGGTGCTTCAGGCAGTGGTAAGAGCACAATCGGAAACTGTGTAAACGGATTGATACCGTTTGCTTATCCCGGTAAAAGTACAGGAAGTCTTATGGTAGATGGCATCGAGACGGAAAAGAGCAGTATATTTGAGTTAAGCCATACAGTCGGCACGGTATTACAGGATACGGATGGACAATTTATCGGTTTGACGGTGGGAGAGGATATAGCTTTTGCACCGGAGAATGACTGCGTACCGCAGGCTGAGATGAAAGAGATGGTAGACAGGGTAGCTAAGCTTGTGGATATCGATCATCATCTTGAATATTCGCCGCAGGAACTGTCAGGGGGACAGAAGCAGCGAGTAAGTCTGGCAGGGGTGATGGTGGAAGAAGTTAAGGTTCTGTTATTTGACGAACCGCTGGCAAATTTGGATCCGGCGGCGGGGCGTGCTACAATAGAACTGATTGATATGGTGCATGAGCGTACAGGAGCGGCGGTTCTGATTATAGAACACAGACTCGAGGATGTTCTATGGCGCAGTATGGACAGGATTATCCTGATGAATGAAGGTGAGATTGTAGCGGATATGTCTGTGACGGAAATGCTTACCGGTAATCTGCTTCTTCAGCATGGAATCAGAGAGCCGCTTTATTTGACGGCGCTTCGTTATACAGGTGTTGAGATTAATGAGGCACTGCATCCTGAGCATGTAGACAAACTGGTTCTTAAACCGGAAGATAAGGAGAAAGTGCAAAGTTGGTATAAGAAGCAAAGAGCCGAAATACATAGCGTACAGCATGGAGAAGAATTATTGTGCGTTAAAAATCTTAAATTTGGTTATACGCCTGATAAGTATAATCTGCAGGATGTCAATTTTACGATTCACAAAGGAGAAATGGTAAGTATTGTAGGCCGGAATGGAGCCGGAAAGAGTACGTTGGCAAAGTTAATCTGTGGTTTTGAAAAGCCGGTATCCGGTGAAATCTATATGGAAGGCAGAGATATAGAAAAGGATACAATCAAAGAGAGAGCAGAAAGAATCGGTTATGTTATGCAGAATCCTAATCAGATGATTTCTAAACCGATGATCTGGGATGAAGTGGAAATGGCGCTTGTACAGAGCGGTATGCCTAAAGAGGAACGGACTAAACGTGTAGAAGAAACGCTGAAAGTGTGCGGTTTATATTCTTTCAGGAACTGGCCGGTATCTGCATTGTCTTATGGACAGAAGAAGCGTGTGACGATTGCAAGTATTCTCGTTCAGCGTCCACAGGTTATTATACTGGATGAACCCACAGCAGGGCAGGATTATCATCACTATACGGAAATTATGGATTTCCTGAAGGAATTGAACGAAAAAGGATATACGATATTGATGATTACGCACGACATGCACCTGATGTTGGAATACACGGAGCGTGCAATTGTTTTCAGTGAAGGCAGGATGCTTGCTGATACGACGGCGGCACATGTATTAAATGATCCGGAATTGGTACAGGCGGCAAACTTAAAAGAAACCAGTTTGTATACGTTAAGCCTTGCCTGTGGTATTGATGAGCCGCAAGTTTTTACGGAATGCTTTATCGGGTATGAGAACAAGGAGGTGCGGTAAGATGGCAAAGATTGCAATTTTGAGCTATATTAAACGAAAGAGCCTCGTGCATGAACTGACAGGAACTACTAAGCTGATTTTTTTCATAGCCTGGAGTCTGGCGAGTATGGTTACATATGACACAAGAGTACTGATCTGCATGATGCTTATTAGTTTTGTGGTCTTTAAAGTCAGTAAGATCAGAATCCGTGACATTAGTATTGTGCTCGGATTGGCAGCGGTTTTCCTTCTTATGAACAATCTGTTTGTGTATTTGTTTTCTCCCGAGTATGGGGTGGGACTATATGAGAGCAGGACGGTTCTTTTCACTATTGCAGGACCATATACGATCACTTTACAGCAGTTGTTTTATCATTTTAATATGACTATGAAAGTAATCTGTGTAGTGCCGGTGGCGCTTTTGTTTATTGCATGCACAGACCCCAGTGAGTTTGCGGCATCTTTAGCAAATATAGGCGTCAGCTACCGGATTGGTTATTCGGTAAGCCTTGCTTTGCGCTATATACCGGATGTACAGAGAGAGTATCATAATATCAGTCAGGCGCAGCAGGCGAGAGGAATCGATCTGTCAGGTAAGGATAAACTCTTTACCAGATTGAAGAATTCCGTAGCAATTCTTCTGCCTCTTATCTTATCGAGTCTGAACCGTATCGAGACGGTAAGCAATGCGATGGAACTTCGCGGATTCGGTAAGAAAAAGAAACGTACCTGGTATGCGAAGCGACCGATGAAAAGGAATGACTGGCTGACGATTGGATTTGTGCTGGCAATTCTGGTTATCGATTTGGTAGTGACCTTTTGGGATGGAAGTCGGTATTATAATCCGTTTCTGTGAAGTCATTATCAAAATATTCTCCGCACTTTAAAGTTGCGCGGTTAAAAAAAATAGCGCATATAGATTGATTGCAGCCTGCCTGAAAAAATACTATACTGACAATGCGGCGCGGCGTAAGAAGATGAAAGGAGAATATTTTATGAGTTTTGGAAAAAATTTGCAGTTTTTAAGGCATCTGAGAGGAAATATGACGCAGGAGGATTTGGCTGAAAAAATGAATGTCAGCCGTCAAACCGTATCAAAATGGGAGTTGGATACAGCGCAGCCAGAAATGGATAAAGCTATAGAACTTTGCGGGCTTTTCAACTGCTCGCTGGACAACTTGTTCCGCGATGAAATGGACGCTTGCGGCGAAGAGTATACAAATCTGCGTGTCGAGACAGTCCCCGCTTTCCGTTATATAAAACATGCTGTTATAAGCTCCGACCCTGAGGGAGATGCTATCGACAGAGTATTTTCCATTGCCCGCGGCTGTGGCGTAGATAATCCCCGTGTTATTGGCTGGGATTTCCCAAATGTGTCGCAGGAGCAGATAAATGTTTTCAATATGCATGGCTATGAAGCGGCATGGATACTGCCGGATGGGGTAGTCCCTCCTGACAGTGAAATACATGAACAGGAAGCCCACAGGTATGCAGCGATACACATTGAAAAGCCGTTTGAAAACCCATTTGTGGTCATTCCCAACGCCTATAAAACACTTATGGAGTATATGCGCGTGAACGGTCTGGAACAAACGAACAAGGACGTTATTCCATGTTTTGAAACCGATGGAGACAGTATGGATGTTTATATTGCTTGTAAATAGCGCATTAACAAAAAGGAGAGGTTGATTCAACCTCTTCTTTTATTTTATAAGAAAATTAACGCAAGCTGCACACCATCTTCATATCAAATTCATACGTCTGTGATACAATGTAAACAATAAAAAATATTCCCTTTTAATATTAATCATTACAATCATACAGGAGCAGATATTGAATATGAACATTCTATTTTTGGAAGATGAACCCACGATACGCGAGGTCCTGACAGAATACATGAAAATGCAGGACTATGATGTTACATGTGCAAAGGACGGTGAACAGGCATTACGGTTACTGAAAGAATGCAGGTTTGACATGGCAGTGTTGGATATTATGGTGCCTAATGTAAGTGGGCTGGAGGTTCTTGAATACATTAAGAAAAACAAGCCGGAGGTGGCGACGATTATGCTTACTGCGCTGGATGATGAGAAGACGCAGGTGCAGGCGTTTAATCTCTATGCGGATGATTATGTTATCAAACCGGTTTCACCTATTATTTTGTTAAAAAGAATGGAGACTATACTCAGGCGGGTGAAGAGGACAGAGATTAATGAGGAAAAAGGACTGGTGATCCATGATGAATCATATCAGGCTTTCTATGATGGTAAACCGTTGGAGCTTACACTGAGTGAATTTCTGTTGTTGCAGGTTTTGATAAAAGAGCCGAAGCGTACTTTTACAAGAGAACAGTTGATTCTTAGAATCTTTAACGAAGATTATGTCGGCAATGACAGGATTATTGACGCCCATATCAAGAATCTGCGCAAAAAACTGCCGGGAAACTATATTAAAACGGTAATCGGCGTCGGATATCAATTCAGGGAGGAGGAAAAGGCCAAGGAAAAGCCTTTAAAATAAACATGGGACTTAGAAAGAAAACATTTCTGTATAGCATCGCTCTTTCTGTAATTATGACCGCCTTTGTCATAGGTTATTTCGTCCTGATGCTGCCGTCGCTGTACGTAGATTATGTGATGAATAGTAATCTGGAATCCGCTTGGGATATTCAGAAAAGATATATGGAGAATAAGTCGTATGATAACATAACCATTAAAAATCCTTCGTCAGCTTTTTCCCTGGAAGTTCCGGATGAAGGAAGTGAGATTTATGTGGCGGGAAAATTTTTCAGAGCTGAGCTTACGATTCGGGATGACAGGCTGCAGACTATTTTAGATGATATCAGAAATATATTAAACAATACGGAGCAGTCTGATGATTTACAGTATATAGAAGTCAGTGAGTTTGAAGAGCTTGCTGCATTATGGAAAGATGAGCTACAAGATATATTCGCAAAGCAAAGCCTTATTGCCAAAGACTATCCCATAGAAGTAAAGGTAGAGGGAAAAGAGGAATCGGGAATTTATAAAGGAGAGTATTATAAGTTTCATTCCATGTCAGATGGTATCATTGTTTATGAAGCGGGAGTTTCAGGCGGTAATTACAGTTATACCACCTATTTTGCTTTTGCGCGGACAGATGATTCTTTTGTTGTTACCATACTGCCGACCATGACTCCACAGATGGAGGAGATTTCACCGATTGTTATGGGAAGCATTCCTATGATTATTTCAGTTACATTTTTAGTAGTGCTTGTTGCATCACGCTTTTTCTCGGGTAAAATTGTCAATCCAATCATTCGCCTCGCAGGCTACGCGGAAAACGCCAGACTGACAGAAAGGTTTGAGGCAGATGAATTTGATTCGGACAGTAAAGATGAAATTGGCGCATTGGGACGTAATCTACATGAATTGTATGGGAAGTTACGTGATAATTATGAGGAGCTTGAGAATAAGAACCGTATTCTGGAGGAAGAAAACGAAAGACAGGAGGTATTCTTAAAAGCCTCTTCTCATCAACTGAAAACGCCAATCGCAGCAGCGCTTCTCTTAGTGGAAGGAATGATAAATGAGGTTGGAAAATACAAAAACACACACGAGTATCTGCCTGAGGTTAAGAAGCAGCTTCTGTCCATGCGTAAAATTGTGGAAGATATTCTATATCTGAATTTCCGTGCGGAAAACCTGATACAGGAAGATGTGTCTGTCGAAATGTTGGCAGAGGAATTGGTAAAATCTTATTCTGTTCAGACAGAGAATAAACAATTAAATGTGACGATAGAGGGACATGGAATTGTTACTGCAGACAGAGAAATGCTTAAGAAAGTTGTGGATAATATGTTTTCCAATGCAGTGCAATATACACCCGAACAACAGGAGATAAAGATAGAAATAAGCGATAGAGAGCTGTGTATCACAAACTACGGAGTGACTATAGATGAAGAACTGCTTCCGAATATTTTTGAACCATTTGTCAGCGGCGACGGAAGCAGGAAAGGTAAAGGTCTGGGACTATATGTAGCCTCATATTATAGCAGACTTATGAGATACAGACTCGAAATAGAGAATATTAACAACGGTGTGCGCGCAAAACTGCTGTTTTTATATTAATTTATATTAAGCAGAAAGGGGATTAATATGTTATTAACAATCAAACAATTACAGGTTAAATACGGAAATCAGGTGGCGCTACAGATTGACAGTCCTATTGTTTTTGAAAAAGGTGAGCGTATCGGAGTAATAGGCTCTAACGGTGCAGGAAAGAGTACTCTTGTGAAGTCTATCCTTGGACTTACGGATTATGAGGGCAGGATTGTAACGCATCTGAAACCGGAACAGATAGCGGTACATATGCAGGCTAATTCGTATGTTACCACTATGCCCGTAAAACGGATAATGGAAATGGTATTGAATACAAAGGTTAAGGAAAACAAAGAACTGCAAGGTCTAATTGAATTTTTTGAATTTGAAGGCTGCCTGTCAAAGAGATTTAAAGAGCTTTCCGGAGGACAAAAGCAGAAATTCACGATTATTATGATAATGATGCAAAAGGCGGAATTTACATGTTATGACGAAGTCACCTCAGGTTTGGATTTCGAGACAAGGCAGAATATGATGGAAAAGATGGCAGAATGGTATCGCGATAAGGATGACTCACTGCTTATTGTATCCCATTACTATGAGGAGTTGGAACAGCTGGCAGATAAAATTCTGTTGCTGGATAAGGGAAAGGTAATTGCATACGGAAAAACTGAAGAACTGTTTAGGACATACTGCGGAAATGCAATCTTTATTCTGAAAAATGATGAGTCAAACAGGAGATTAACTAAAGGGTTCCGTGCTCTGAAATCCCCGGGACATTTACTCGCTTTGTCATGCCGGAATAGAGAAGAGGAAGGGAAACTTATGTCACTTCTGGTAGATAATGATGTAAATTTCAAGAGAAGCAATTCTGATATTGAGATTATGTCTATTAATGCAAGGGCGCAGTTCTATGAGAATGCATAAGATATCCAATTGCGAAACTGTTTTTGCAGTTCACGAACTTAGACAAAATAAACAAAAACGGTGCTCGTCGCAAGCGTAATCGCACCTTATTTTGTTTATTATGTCTAAGTTCTGGATGTACAAATAAAATTTTGTAACTATCTTAAAAAGGAAAAAGCCAGAAAGGAGTATAAGTATTAATATGAATAAGAAAAAATGTAATTTAAATATGGTTCTATATGAACTTAGAAATATAAACGGCAACTTTATGACGCACTTTTTTGGAATTGTGTTTCCGAATGTGATGAGCTTGATCTTTTCAAAAACAATAGGCGGTCAAGTGCCTGAGGCGATAAGGCAGGAGGTTACAACATCCATAATGCTCAGTATGTCGTTAGTCATACCGATGGCTATAATGCTCATAGGTTATGGCGCAGTGTATGCACAGGAAGTTGAGAATGAAGTACCGCTTAGGATGCGTCTGTTTGGCTTTCAGGAGAGAAGCCTGATGACAGCTAAGGTAATTGCGCATCTGATATTTATGACTATTGCACTCATAATCTATGGTGCTTTTCAGCTGCTTACAATGGATATTCCTAAGCCGGCGATTTCTTCCGTAATCTGTCTGCTCGTGTCGTTATATCTGATTGGAGTAATGCTGCTGGTTATAGCTCATTCTATTGCCAACATATTCCGGAAATTCAGTATTACATTTGGGATTACCATGAGTATCTATTTTTCCCTCATGGTATTAACAGGTATGATGGGAATAACCACAGAGCAGCTTCCGAAAATGTTACAAAAAGCGGCGGCAACCCTGCCTATGACATATATAAGTAATGACTTCGCAGACTTCTGGCAGGGAGGAACATATAATTTTATGCCGCTGATCCAGTCTTTTATCTTTCTGGGAGCTGTTTCCGGTATTCTTATGATGTATGCGGAGTACCGTAACAGAAGACAGCTTAAATAAGTGGAGATATTTGAACTAAGAAAACGTTCCGGTTATACTTTAGCTGGGACGTTTTTCTGTTTTTATCCATCTAATGAATAGAACGTCACAAAGGAGATAAAAAATGCAAGCGGATGTGGGAAGCGATTTAATCAAACTCGCGCAGCAAAGAAACGAGGATGCGTTTACCGAGTTGATGCAGGCTCAGATGCAGGCGATGTATAAGACGGCAAGGGTGATACTTAAGAATGATGAGGATGTTGCAGACGCCATATCAGAAACGATACTGATCTGCTGGGAAAAGATGAAACAGCTTAAAAAGCCGGAATTTTTCAAAACATGGCTGATAAGGATTCTGATTAATGAATGTAATAATATCCTAAGACAGAGAAAAAGAGTCCATCCGGTTGAAGAAGTGGAAGAAACTGCCGGTGCCATTTCTGAATATGAAAATGTAGAGTGGGTAGAGATGATGAACGGGCTGGATGAAAAGTACAGACTGGTCATGATTCTGTATTATGTAAATGGACTAAATACGACAGAAATAGCCTCCATGCTGCATATTCCTGTCAGCACGGTACGGACAAGACTTTCAAGGGGAAGAAATCAGATAGCGTTATTGTATGGCGCAGAAAAGAGGAAATAAAGAATGAAAGAAAAAGAAATTATTGAAAAAATGCAGCAGAACATTGTAATTCCGAATATCGTGCAGAAAAAAGTCAATAGTACGTTTCAGATGATTGATGAAAAGAACAAAAAAGTTATAACAATGCATTCAGGGAAGAGAAAATGGAAGATGATGTGGATAGCAGTCGCCGCTGCTATGATGGTGCTTGGAACAACTATATGTGCGGCAGCGTATATACATTTGAACAGCGGACTTGAAGCCGAATTTTTTATGACGCAGGAAAAAAGGCAGTTTTTAGAAGAGCATGAGTATATGTCGCATATAACAAATGGAGATGAAATGCCGGCAGGCGTAACGGCAGGAGGCGTGACAATAACGCCTTCGCAGATAATTTCAGACAACAGGTTTGCATGGCTTTCATTTAAAGTTGAAGGATATGATTTTGAAGAAGGAATGCAGCCGAATATTTTCAGGATGTCTATAATTGTTGATGGTAATGAGCAGGCACTTGTTAACGTGTATAGTGATTTTTATAAAGGGCGGGATTATGACGGAAGTCTTTTTTTCTATGAAGGTGGAGCTCCGGAAAAAGAGACAAATGGCAGCCATATAGAAAATTATGTGGATGAAGAAGGTAATATGGAATATATCATCCAGATAGACGGCAGCAGGTATGAAAAAGGTCTGATCGGTTCTTCCGTTCATGTCACCCTTCAGGATTTAGGCACATTCTATAGAGGAGAATTCAGTAAGGAGCTGGAGGCAGTTTGGGAATTTGACATAGAGTTAAAAGGCTCGGATGAAATCAGAAAAGTAACATTATCCGAACCGCTTGGAGATAGCGGCGCTACGGTGGTCTATGCAGAATTATCTCCGATTTCATTCTATGTGCAATATGATATATCGGAGACTTTTGCAAAAGCTCCTGAATTTATTGGTGTGCGTTTGAAAGACGGTATATATATGCTCTATATAGCAGATTACGGAGTAGTCGGATACCGTAACGAAAGTGAAAATGCTTATGTGGCAGCCCGTGCATCTGTCCGTGTAATAGATACGAGTCAGGTAGATGCGCTGCTGTTTTTAAAAGATTTACCGAAAACGCCATACAATGGCGAATATGAATGGATAGAGGAGAATTTGTATATTGTGCCGATAGAGACTGTTGATTAGAAGAAATGAATTATAAAAATAAATGGAAAAAATTGAATTTTAAAATTTGACCTCCGTATGATACAATGGAGTTGACATAAAACGACATATTATACGGAGGTAATTATGAATACCAGAGTAATGCACATATTAACAGGAGCGCTGTTTGCGCTGGCGGGGATACTTACACTGATTGAAGGTGTTTGCAATATGAGGGCATCTAATATCTTTATAGGCATAGGCTTTGTTGTGGTTGGAGCTTTATATTTTATTAGGAAGAAAAAGTTACAATAAATAATCAGGCTGAATTATCATCAATATCCTTTCAACTTTCAAGCTTTGCCGAGTCGAGGAGAAAATCATAAATATCAATTATTATGATGCCATGGTCCCTCTTTCTTACAAAGTTCATTTGCAATAGATTTTGGCAACCTTTAAATGAAGGCGTGGAGTATCTTGTATTTGTCGTTTTCCGAAATATAACATTTCTCATAGGGAGAAATACAAATGAATAATAAGATTTTTATTGTCGAGGATTATATTTCCATCTGTGATATGGTTGAAAATTATTTAATCAGCGAGGTTTTTTCAAAAGATACTTGTAAAATCCTCATCCACGGGAAGGTGCAAGATTGCCGGAAGAAAAATACGGGACAATCCGCTGTAAATCAGTGAGAGCAGAATCAGTAAAGCGGAAGATAGCACGCTTCCCAGGCAGAGCAGCTTTATCTGATGGAAGTTATAAAAAGAATACTTTGTGCCATAGAGATAAAGTAGTATTGGCGCAATCATCCAGAATACAAGGTATACTGGGTGCAGGGGGATAATGCTGTAATCCAGTCGGTAAAGGAAAATAAGAAACCCGAAAATAAAATGCAGCATATGCAGAAATATAATCAGGTATCCGGCATTAACGGGCAGCATAGCGCGGTTTCCATTTAAATTTACCTCGGCTTGCTCTCTAATACTTTGAAAGTAACTTGTAAGGGACTGTATTTTGTTCAATAAATCTCGCTCATTTCTGTAAGTGATAACTGCCCGGTAAAGTCATCAAAATCAATCATGGAGGGCAGCCAAAGTTTTTCCTTTTTAAAATAGGCGTTTTGCATGGCAGGTGACTGGTACAGGCCTGCCTTTTTGTCCAGAAAACAGATATGTACACAGGCGTTTTCCAGCTTCTGCAGGATATTGGACATCCCAGACATAAATTGGACTGCATCCTTTCGGTCTGAAACCAGCAATATGAACAGGCAGTCCAGTACCTTTCGGTGTTTCCGCAAAAAAACGGACACGTTCGCGTCCGTCAAGTTCATGCACAATATCTTCAAATATGATTATGGATTGGGAAGAATCTGTATTTTCAAAAGTGTTATAAATAAGAACCGAAGCTCTCCTGTATCAGAAAGGTATTGGGAGAGATGGTATTTCCATGCTTCTAAGTTCTGCAGTCCCATATGTAACAGGATTTGCTGAAACCATAGCTGCAGATGATATTCTTCTTGAAAAAGAAAAGGTATATTATCTGCCAGCCTATGGTTTGGAATGGCATACAAACGCATACCCTGTCTAATACGGTAATGCAAAGTGGCATAGTGGCGGTTATCCAGTATGCTGTAAAATTTCTACTTCAGGCGTTTATAAAAAAGCGCGTCCTGATTGGAAGCGCGCTCATCCTGTAGGGATGCATCATATAGAAATTCTTTTTTCATAAGGACTGCATCGTTTAATGAGATATCAGGATATTGCCTGCACAGATTTCTTAAAATCATTTTGTCGTTTCCTGACAGCAGAGATAAATAAGGATAGCTGCCATTCTCCACAATGTCGCAAAATGCCGAAAAATGTATTGTTTTATCCTGTTCCTATTCCAGAGCCTGCCATATGCGGAGTGCCTTTAACAAGATCCGGTATACAGAATAGGGTGGTTTCTTTACCGGTGGCGATTTTACTTCCGTGTTCAATGTGAAAACAAGGGCATTTTTCATTGTATTCCTACCAAGAAAAAGATCTGAATCCATATATTATGACAGCTTATTTTCTAATGCGGCGTCCCCTTGTGTACGGTTATCCAGTTCTATGTAGTAATTGCCATATCCTGTCTCAAGCAGTCCGTCACAGCGGTGAGTCTGATGTTTTTCCGATGCTGCCTGATAGCGTGCCGCCAGCTGACAGAAGAGGAGATTTTCAAGGTGTGGGCAGGAGAGATACGCAAAGTATAAATCGTTGGTGTGGATGCGGTGCGGGAGCTGCTGCTGGCTTGTCGGGGGTCTGCGTTCAAGGTCAATCTGCTTTGTGCTTAGAAAAGTGCTGCTAAAAATCTTTTCCAGACGAGTTTTTCCTTTGGTAGTAAGGATGAAATACCTTACACGGTTGGTATTTGGCAGGATTTTACCCGTTATATATCCTTGTTCTGTAAGCTTTTTCAGGCTCAGGCGCCCCTGGTGGTGGAAATGCCGTGAAGTCCGGTAGCTGCTAACTGTTGGTAGGTCAGTGTGTTTGCCTGGGCGAGAATAAAGAGATCGCAGTCGCTTTTCGTCAGGGAAAGCAGGCCAGCTGCTTTAATCAGTGTATCTTTAAAATTTAGTGTATTTTGCATTTATTTAAGTACGCCTTTCTGTTCAAAATAAAAAAGCCGCAGAATCTGCAGCTTAAACAACCTGTTGCCAGGAATTTGAACTGTATTTTGTCCGGAAGGAACTAAATGCTAATAATAACAAAAGTATTTTAGCACATGAAAGTTATAGCTGGCAAGATATAAAATTTTTTTGGTAACGGAAGAATGCTGTATATATGGTTAAATAATTTATGGAAGTGTAGAAATAAACCTAATTGATACGATTAAAAAAATAGGACAGCCCTAAATTAAACTTTTTTGAGATATGCTGTTTGCGTAAAGGAAAAGCAAGTGTTATTTTGCAAATTCGCAAATCAAAACCATATGGTATTAATAACCGGAGGGGTTGACGATTCCTAAGAATCTGCTGAATGTAAGCTAATAGGGGGATGAAGGGAATAATTGATAAGAAGTCCTATGAAGTTATGGAAAATGCTGGCATGGGCAAATAGAAAAATTTCCTTTGGTGGGTTTTACATGGGAATCAAAAGTTGTACATTGATGAAAATGGCTTGCAAATTTTTTAGACATTGTTATGTTAGTAATTGTGAGAGAGATATATTCCTTTAAGTCAGGAATCTAAATATTTATTTCTTTAGTTTGTAAGTGTTTGGTTTTGAAAATCAAGGGAGGAAAAATATGAAAACCAAAGGAAACAGTTCAAATGCTGTATATGAACAATCATAAACAATATAGATATAACATGGAAATTTACGTTTTTCTATCAATGATTTTTGAAAAATAAGTACTTTTGGCAACTTATGGATGAACAGAAAAATATTTTAGTAAATTTACAGAGGGTATTGAATTGACAATGTATTACGCTTGCACTACCACATCAGGAAGGATGGTGGATTGTTTATTTTTGGATGTAATCCATCGAAAAATCTCAAAATCACTAATAGAATTATTTTTTGAAAAAAGGAGGGTAATTGGTTATGGCTACATATTTAGGTAATGTATACCAAGGTAACTTAAGTGCGGATGTGAATGGATGTGCTGCAGCAGGTTGTCCTGCTGATGTTGGTTGCGGTGCAAATGGTTGCGTGGCTGATGGTTGCGTAGCAAATGGTGGGTGTGCCGCCAATTACTGCACTACTGCTGGTTGCGGTGCAAATGCTTGTGGTGGTAATGCGTGTAGCATTGCGGGGTGTCCTGCTAATGGTTGCGCTGCAGCGGCTTGCTATGTTGCAGTGTGTTTACCCGCTAACGCTTGTTTTGCTTGTTTTGCAGACATACTCCCTAGCTCTGAATCTAGTAATGGGTAATCTGTGAAGTTTCTATGAGAAAGGATTAAACATGCATTCTTTGTCATAATACATATTTGATACGTTCAATAAAAAGCATTGTATTCATTTGTGAGTAAAATGAGATTTGGTTTGGTATGTGGTCGGGCAGGATGTAATAGAGGTAAGGCGCAATTGGATATTGTGCCTTACCGCCTTATTGAATTGTTATATTGGTGATTTCGAGTAGGAGGACTAGTTTATGAAAAGGACTTATAGAACAACATCAATTGTTGGAGTTTCGTTTATGTCAATTCCGATGCTTTGTATTGTTGGATATGTTATCCAACCATCCCATATCTGGTATATAATATGTGCTATTATATCCTTTTTGCTAATATGTATTCTTTTGTCATTCAATATAGTTGATGTCATCAGATTGAGAAGATTGAAAAAGAGCGGGAGGTGTTTTAACTTAAGAATTATTAAATGTGAACCAGTGAAACTTATTCATGTAAGAGGATTTTATACATTTAGAATCATATCTGAATATGAAGATGACGATGGAGTCAAGCATACAATACGTACACCTGCATATTCGATTTCTAAATTTTGTTTAAGTCAAAAGTTGCACCGATGGAGTGTCAATAACATAAAGGCGAACATTTACATTAATAACAGTACTTATAGTGTTGAAGTGATTTATGAAGAAAGGTAGCGGAAATTATGAAATTGTCTAATTTTAATTTGATTGTTCCTCTAGGTGAGAAGAGAATACTGTTTAATACACTTTCGGGACATTGTGTAGAAATCGAAGAGGAAGTTGCCAACCTCATTAGTAGCAATAAAATAGATTTACTATCGCCCCAACTGGTAAGGGATTTTGTTAATTTGGGCATTATAGTTGAAGAAGCGTATAATGAAACATCGGTTATTAAGTATTATCATGACAAAGAAAAGTACTCGTCAAATATGTTGTTGAGTACGGTATTACTTACATGGGGATGCAATCTTAAATGTGTGTATTGCTTTGAAGGAAGTGATCATAATTTTCACAATATGAATTTTACTGAAGCAAACAAATATATAAAATTTTTGAAGAAGCAAGCAATTGAAAATCGCTATGGACATATATCTATTTGTTTGTTCGGTGGCGAACCTTTGCTTAATTTTGATATGGCGAAATATATACTTGATGAGGTTAGGGACTTTTGTGAGAAAAATGATTTGACATACTCTTGCTTTGTCATTACAAACGGAACATTGTTAAGTGATGAGGTTCTTGAAGTGCTTCTTTATCATCATTGCAATATGATACAAGTAACACTTGATGGTATTAAAGAAACTCACGATAGTCGAAGAATGTACAAAAATGCTCAAGGCTCTTTTGATGATATTATTGCTAACCTGAAAATGCTGAATGCACGAAAAAATGATGTACATTCAGTAATAAGGGTTAACATTGATAAGACAAACTTGGCTGAAACTTATGCACTTTTAAAATATATTGGAAAAAATGGTATGAATTTGACAAATTGTACGGTAGATTTTGGAATTGTACGTGGGTCAACAGAATCTTGTGCAGCATATTCAGGTCATTGTTTAGTAGAAGAAGAAATAGGTGAAGTTCTATATGATTTGTGGTCTGCCGCAGAAGCAGAAGGGTTTAAATATAATATTCGTCCGATGAGAAAATGGCTTTACTGCGGATTGTATTCTGATAATCAGTTTACTGTAACTCCAGACTGCGAAGTTTACAAATGCTGGGAGCATGCTGGACAGAAAGAACATCTTATGGGAACAATTGATGAAGATGGTAATTTAGTGAATATCCAGAACACATTTTATGAATGGATGTCACATGATCCTCTTGCTATTAAGGAATGTAGAAATTGTGTGTATCTTCCTGTTTGTGGAGGCGGCTGCGGAGTAATTAGTTACAATAAAGAGAAAAACTATCACGCCCCAGGATGCTTTAAAGTAAAAGGAGTGGTGGAAAAGCAGCTATTAAAATATTTTGAAGATGTATTGCGATGATAAAATGAAAGGCTGAAAGGTGGCTGGCGTATGTTGAAAAGGTTGAGAATACTTTCTTCAATATTATACAA
Organism: Lachnospiraceae bacterium; assembly: GCA_029062885.1. Lineage (GTDB taxonomy): Bacteria > Bacillota > Clostridia > Lachnospirales > Lachnospiraceae > UBA3282. The sequence goes on along the minus strand of JAIDPH010000145.1, from coordinate 4,103 downwards.
CAACCTATTTGTTTTAGGAATTGTTTGGAAAGTTTCAAAAATTCGCTTTGTAATTAGGACAATCACTACACTAGTATTAGCTATTTTACCTGTTATTAATATTCTTGTGATGCGATATGTCATATACATAATGGAGAATGCATCAACTAATGGTCTTTCTTCATTTAAAAATGTGGCGGTCATACTTGTAAGCTTGTTTTTGTTGCAAGCAGGAGTAAGTCTGTTTGAAATATGGTATAGTAATTATATTGATTCACCAATTGCTTACGAAATCAATAGTTATGTTAATGATATTTTTATTAGCAAAGCAAAAGAATTTGAGTATGCGTCATTTGAAGATCCGGAGTTTTTTGACAAATATACAAGAGCATTAAATCAAACAGATTCTATTACACATACGGTTTTTAACTCGTTTTTTGGACTTTTATCAGGAATTGTCTCAACCATTTCACTTGTGACCGTGATATTCTTGATGGATAGGTTTGTTATATTATTTGCAGCCTTTTCGGTAGTAACAAGATTTATCCAGTCAATTATATCCTCTAAACTCAACTTTGAAACAAAGCAAGTATTAACACCTCTTCATCGCAAACTGGATTATGTAAAGAGAGTGTTATATATTCACGAGTATGCCAAGGACATCAAGATGTTCGATGTCATATTAACAGGGAAAAAGTATTATAATAATGCAGTATCTGACATTATAAAAATTGTAAAACAATATGGCAAAAGGATAGCGCTGATCAATACAACAGTTGCTATACTATCTGTTGTTGGATCGAGCAGTTTGGTATTATTCCTGCTTTATAATGTTTTGGCAGGAATATATTCGATCGCAAATTTTACTGCGTTAACAAGTTCGTCAAAACAACTTGAGAATACTTTGAATGGACTTCTCCAAACAATTCCCGCTTTTTATAGCAATAGTTTGGAAATTGAAAATTTTAAATTTATATACTGTTACAAGAATCATACGATATGTGGAAAGAAAAAACTGCTAGAAAGTGAACCATATAGGATAGCTGTAGAACATTTATATTTTAGGTATCCTAATAGTAAAGAATTTGCATTAAAAGATATTTCGTTTGTTATTGAAAAAGGAGAAAAAGTCTCTATTGTTGGATTGAATGGATCGGGAAAAACGACACTTATCAAGTTGATTTTAGGACTATACAAACCAACATCTGGAAATATATACATCAATGATGTTAATATTAATCAGTATGCAGATAGTGAACTGTTAAATAAGATAGGCGTGGCGTTTCAGGATAATCATATTTTCGCTTTTTCAGCAAAAGAAAACATTTCGTTTGAAGGTGAGTTAACAGAATTGGCTATATCTGCATTGCACAAATTTGGTCTATATGAAGTAATTGACAAAACCAAGAAAGGATTCGCTACTGTTCTGTCCAAAGAGTTCGATGCAGGCGGCATTAACATCTCGGTTGGAGAAAGTCAAAAGGTATGTATTGCAAGGGCTGTCAATCGCAAAGCTGGTCTATACATATTAGATGAACCATCAAGTGCACTAGACCCATGTTCTGAATATGAGATGAATGATTTTATAACACATTTTACGGAAAGCACTCTGATACTAATTACACATCGGCTTTCGACAACAACAATGAGTGATAGAATCTTAATGTTAGATGGTGGTTGCCTAGTTGAAAATGGAAGTCATGCAGAACTGATGGCTAAGAGAGGATCATATTTCAGATTATTTAACTTACAATCTCAATATTACAAATAAACTTATTAGCACCACCAAGTTGTTATTGAATATTCTTGTGTAGAAGAACCACTTTCATCGGACAGGTGGTTCGAAACCCGTCAGATTATTAATAATGGATATATAATGCGCTTGTTATCTTATATTTCTGCATCCAGATTTCATAGCTAGCGTTCGGTTTTTGCATTCTACTGTATATTTACGAATTTATACAATATAGTTTTTCTAAAATGGGAAAATTTCCACCTGTGCGGTTGAGAATCTGATCATTTTCTCTTGTCTTTATCCGCAAGGAATGAGCCAGGGTTAAGTACAGGGCGTGGATATAGATAACTCTGTCGAATTCTGAAGCAGTGTGAATTTCAAATACGTACGAAAGAGTTTGTGGGAAAAGATGTGCTTTGATAAATTTATTCTTTGCCACTGTTGAAAAAAGATATTTCTTTGACAAGAAAAGCTTTTTATAATATAATAGTTTAAACATTCTTTATTATTCACATCGCCAGCGTATGCTGACAGAGGGATCAAATTCCTGGGAACAGGTCTTTTTGTGTATGATAAGGTTGCATCATAAAAACATTGCGTCTACAGATTACTGTAGGCGCTTTTTTGTGTAACAGTCTTTTAATAAACCCCCTGCTATGCAGGGGGACAACAGCTGCTTAAGCTTACAGTAAAAACCTCCAGTGCTATAATAACGTTGGTTCGCCAACCGAGTTAAAAAGCAAAGGAGGTAGTCCAAATGGACATGAATAGTTTATCACATACAAAATGGGAATGTAAGTATCATATTGTGTTTGCACCTAAATTTAGGAGAAAGGTTGCGTATGGACAGCTAAAACAGGACATAGCAAATATTCTCAGCACGTTGTGTAAGCGTAAAGGTGTGGAAATTATCGAAGCAGAGATATGTCCAGATCATGTGCACATGCTGGTTCGAATACCGCCAAGTATGAGTGTATCAAGTTTTGTGGGGTATTTGAAAGGGAAAAGCACACTGATGATATTTGAAAGGCACGCAAATTTGAAATACAAGTATGGAAATAGACATTTCTGGTGTAGAGGCTATTATGTGGATACTGTAGGAAAAATGCGAAAAAGATTCAGGAGTATATCCAGAACCAATTAAAAGAGGATTTGGAATACGACCAAATGACACTCAAAGAGTATATAGACCCGTTCACGGGTGAGCCGGTAAAACAAAGCAAATAAAAATGAGCCCAAGGGGCTCCGCAGAGAAATGATGTTGCGGCTGGCGAACATTCTACGAGTCTTTAGACTCAGTGCCGGTAACAAGCCCTTATAGGGCTAGAACAAACCACCGGCTAAGCCGGTGGTTCTGATTATGAAAAATTATATAAAAGGAGGATAATCTTGAAAGAAAGAACAGTAAATGGAATGCCCATACAGGAAGTATGGGAAAAGCTTCAAGCGGAATTTCCTTCGGATGCGGTAAAAAAGCATCCGTCAACAAAAATGGATTATATTCCGGTTGAAAAGATTGAAGAGCGCCTGAATAACGTGGTGGGTATGGAAAATTGGGACTTTGAACTCATAGCCCCCGTACAGGTGAACAGTTTCGGAGCTGATGGATTTGAAAGCTGTATTGCAAGTGGAAAACTCAGCATTTATGATGATGAGCGTGTACCCATTGTGCGCAGTACTGGCGGGGCGGCAGATGTCATCTATCATAAAGAATCAACACGTCCAACATCTGTTGCAAATTCGGTTGACTCTGCAGTGCAGGACGTTTTTAAACGATGCGCAAAAAGGTTCGGGATTGGCATGAAAGGAGAAGCATCAACAGGATCCCGGCAGTCCAACCAGGAACCGCAGAAAGAAGTGTTCGTAAAAGTGACTGTCATGGAGCCTTTTAAAGCATTGCCGAAAGGCGGTGTCAAAGCGAAAGTATGTTGTGATGGGGAAACGCTTGAACTTTTCATCTGGAAAAAGCAGTGGGATGATCTCCAGAAAGCATATGGTGAAAAATTTCAGATTAGGCAAAAGCTGAATGAAATGACTTTTCGCGGGATACGCAAAGAATACCGTGGGAGTATGCAGCTGGAATTTGTTTCATTTGACAAGAAAGGCGCGGCATGATGAAAGGAAGTCAGTTTTTTAGAAAGCATGAGATAGAGCCGTTTGATGTCTATGTCAACTATCATTACGCTTATGCGCTCTATGTGCTGTATTTGATTGCAGCTATGCTATAATTGGAAATTATTGTAGAATTATGTAGAACAACAATGTATAATGGTAAAAAATACCAATATTTGCAATAGAGGAATAACAATGATAAATATAGCAATTTGCGATGACGAGAAGAAGGATATTGTACATCTGAAATCAATACTTCAAGAGGTAATGGATAAAT
>JAIDPH010000144.1 GCA_029062885.1 Lachnospiraceae bacterium | reverse complement strand
TGACGGTATTAAAATTAAAGTAGAAAAATAGTATAGATAGAGCAGAAAGTTTTTTGATTCTATATCTGCCTGTAATTGCAATCTCGTTTTATTTCCGCGCCGAAAGATTCCCAGTTTGCCAATACAGAGGGAAACTGTAAGAGGGATTGATTATACCTTCAGCGACAAAGTATTTTATGTAGGGTTCATAACATTGCTCTTGAAATAAAGTAGTATTTAGTCCCCTGATACAAGGGCTATTTCCTTGTATTAGGGGACTACCACCTTTAAGACCAACGTAGAGCGAAGACCGTATATTCCATAGTAAACCACAGGACTCTTGCTTTAACGGTAGGACGCTTCCGTTACATCCAGTACAATATCTCCGATCTGTAATGTACTAATTTCATCCAGTTTAAAGGTATAGATACTGAAATTATACTTCCATTCATCCTTTACTTCTTCCCAGGTCCGTCCTTCTTCCAGATGTTTCTGTAATTCTGTCCATGGCGAGAATTGTATAACTGCGCTGTTCGAGCTGCTATCCCCATCTCCACAAAAATGATAGAGCTGCAGGGAATCCTGGTGTCCGTCTTTGTATACAACAGTTGCGATTGCTTTCGTATCTTTTTCAGTGCCGATGATACTATCAATATAATCACAGGTTTCTGTATTATCATCTGCGATTAATCCTACACCGCTGAGAAATACACTTCCTTCTGGGTTTTCCCATTCATAGTAGTGTGGCTGTGTCACCTCAATATCAGAGAAAGTAAAGCTTTCTGTTCCCATTTCGATAACGATTTCGCTGTCATCTGCTGGAAACGGGGTTCCATAAAAGGATAGTTGTATTCCATCAATAGAATTCCGTTGTTCTGAATAAACTGGCTCGATATCATAGCTGACAAATTCTTTTGTGGTATTCTTTTCTGTATCGGTATAATAAGCTTTCAGAGTAGTTCCGAATGCAAGATCTTTTTCCTTGCCACCATCTTTCTTTGTTAATGAAAATGCCATGTAACCGTTGCCTAGAGCATCCAGATAGTATTCATTCATGGTCAGTTTATGATCGCTGTCCTGACGGGCTGTACCCTTTTGTTCATTTTTGTTAATGACACTTTCATCTCGCTTTGTAAAAAAGTCCAATACTGTCTGTACCGGATTTACTCCGGCTGCATAAGAGATGCCAATACCACCAGTCAACAAGACCACAATCGCTATGAGTGCACAGGCAATGGATCTGCCGGGATAAAAATATGTTCTGTGTTGGTTTTTCTCTGTAGCAGAGGCGTGTTGGAAAATTTTCCGGTTTAATGCATCAGAGCCTCCTTTTTTGATTTTTAATACTTCTTTCATACTTTCTTCATATTGATATTTCATAACCCATCTCCTCCATTCCTTTTGCAATTTGTTTTCGGGCTAAAAATAAGCGGCTTTTCACAGTTCCTTTTGGAATATGCAATATAGATGCGATCTCTTCAATGCTCATTTCTAAGAAATAGTGCATATGAATCACAAGCCTTAATTTGTCCGGGAGTTTTCCGGTAATCTGGTATAAGTGATTATATAATTCTTTCTTTTCCATTTGCGATGCAAGTTCATCCGGATATGCCAGATACTCCTGACAGTCTTCTAATGTTGTGTCATATGCTCGTTTGCCTTGCTTGCTTATCGTTTTTTTCCAAAGCCGGATTACAATACCGATAACATAATTTTTTGCTGACAGCCAATCCTGTTCAGAGCCTGACATTTTAATTTTTTGTCGTATCTCTATTGCTCTTAGAAAGGTATCCTGATATAAATCATCTGCATATTCGGGGTGTCCTGTTAAATGCAGACAAAAACCATATATGGAATCTCCATACGTGTGGGCCAGCTGTTCCAATTCTTGTGTAGTTATGTCGATCACCTCCTTGCAATTAGTTTGATGGCACAAGACAACACATGGTGGCATCGATGTCATCGAATTACCTTTCTATTATATACTGCCCTGTTACGAAAAAAAGGTTCAGTGCTTTTGTTAAAAAAGTTTCTTGTTTTTAGATTATGGAAGATTAAAATATATTGAGAAATTTTCAAAAATATATGTTATAATGAATTGCGC
>JAIDPH010000143.1 GCA_029062885.1 Lachnospiraceae bacterium | reverse complement strand
CATGCAATAAAACATAGAAATGGAGGCGTGGAAATAGTTAAAAATATATATTTTAATGTTTATGTAGTTGATGGAAAAGAGTTTCATATTTAGAAAAAAGAATATGCGTAAAAAATAAGGAATATGTAATTACGAATACACAGGAGGAAAACTAAATGAAAAAAATTTTAAAAATTCTATTAACATCAACAATCTGTTGTCTCTTAATGGCAAATGTGGTATTGGCGAAAGAAGACCCTGCAACGATGTTGACAAATGAAACGGAAAATTCTACATTATTCGAATCAGCCGAAGAAACTTTTTCTTCTGAAGTATTTGATACATTAGAAGAAACAGAATGGTCCTCAGTTACAGAAACTGATATAGATAACGAAAGTGAGCAGACGGAATTTGATTTACCATCCACCGCTGACATCAGTGAAGAAGTTGAGACATTAACTGTTGAAGAACTAGAACCGCGCGCAGCTGCACCTATTATAACCTTATCAAAAACTGAGCAAATAATACCTAAAACTGCTTCGCAAGATTTGGTTAATCAAGGTATAATACTATATAAGATTACGGTAACTGCTAATGTAATAGATTCTTCTACAGGAAGAGCTTATGCAAATAAACCCATTATATTTGGATTCAATACTAATTCAAAAGTGAAACTTGTAGGAAGTGATACCTCTACAAATTCAAATGGAATAGCTAAAGCATATTATGAAGTCAGAGGAACAACAAAGTTCACTGTAACTGCAAAATGCCCGAATGTAACAAAAACGTTAGACATTACACCGGCAGAAAGCTGCTCATATGAAAGCTCATTTTACATAACAGCATATATAATAGCTTTGGAATCCGATTACTCATCTTCTGAAAAGGTAGAGGCATCCGGAATTTCTGATTATAAGTTTCGGAAAAAATTTCTTGATGCGGTAAAACTCAATGGTTCCGGATATTCATCTGATAATAGTTTTTATATACGCTATAATTCTTCTACTGGGAAATATGAAAAAAAAGATCCGGTTACTGCAACTGGTACTACACCTACGGTAAATAGAACAATCGCAGTAGATAATTATTATATTCCTCGTTACAACACTACTAAGCAGTATGGGTGTGTCGATATTACCAATATTGGAAAACGTAAGGCAGAAGATGCCGGTGGAGGTATTAGCGGATATCATATAGATGTTTTTGTCGGCAATGGGACGGCTAAGGTTAACTCGTTTGCATATAGTAATCAATATAAATCTGTAAAATATCTCGGAAACAACAAGACTTGGTAGTAAGAAAGGATTTTTAATAATGAAAAAACAAATAAAATATATTCTGGTATTTGCAATATGTGTAGGCATAATAAGTTATTGCTTATATAATAACAAATCTCATGCATCATCTTCTGAGAAAATATCTATTTCTGGCGAACTTGCGGCCAGCATAGATGAAAGCAACTACGGACACATAAAGATCAGGGATCTCCAAACAAATGAGATTTCAATGCTTGAAGTTAAGGATTCCTTAATGCTGGCAAATAGCATAGAGGATATAAAGTGGCTGGAAAATAATACGCTAGCGGTTATTTCACATGTGAATCCATCCTTATCGTGTCTGCTTGTTTATAATGTCAGAACACAGGAACTGATTGATGAACGATACGGTACTTTTTTTGAGTGGGCAAATGAGGCTCCTTCAAGCTTATATTATATTTCTCCTACACCACATTTTTCAGAAGAAATTGGTCCTGAATCAATATTAGATTTTTCGGACAATACTGTATTTAAAACAGATGGAGGTATATCTCTTAGCAATCTCGCAATATCTCCAAATGGTGAAAAGATTGGATTCCTTTCAACAGATCATCAATCAGAGAAAATAATGATAAATGTTATTTCTTCTGACATGTTGGGAAATGAGGAAAAATCATCGTGGGTAGGAGTGTCTGGTGAACTAGAATGGAAAAATGATGATGTTTTGAGAATTAGTTCTCCGGAGTATGAGGTAGAATTTTCAGCTATTGATGGAAATATAGTTAACGAAATGCGATTTGGAGAAACCTCAAATGAAAGTATGACAGAAATTGAAGATATTCTTGAATAAATTTATGCCTGTACACTCGCAAGTGTTGTTGAAAATGCGATGTTATGACACGGGCTGTGATTGCTATCAACTGGGGCTGTGGTATTAAGTGAATTAGTACACAGCTCCTTTTTTATGTAATAAAGTTATTAAAAACTGTCAGACCTCGAATGAATCCAGTGGTTGGTGTAAAATTAATTTATGACTAAATACAGGTTTATTTATTAAAGTAAGTATTGACTTTAGAATAAATACCAATTATAATATACTAATCATACATAAATAATAGGAATTAATGAATCCGGAGGCAAAATATGAGCTTTGAATTAAGTACTGTCTGTATTCATGGAAATGGAAAAAGGAAAAATGTAGAAAATACGGGAAGCATCAGTTTCCCGATTTATCAGACAGCTACATTTGCCCATCCCGGCGTAGGGCAGAGTACGGGATATGATTATACCAGAGCGCAGAACCCTACCAGAGAAGAGGTAGAGCGTATTGTAAAGGATTTGGAGCATGGAATAGATGCACTGGCATTTTCTACGGGCATGGCGGCAGTAAGTGCTTTTATGGAGCTGTTTAAGCCGGGGGACCACATAGTGGCGACGGATGACTTATATGGTGGCACCATACGCCAGTTTAGATTAATTAATGAAAAGAACGGAATCGAAGTTACATATGTAGATACATCTGACTTAGAACAGGTAAAGGCAGCACTAAGGGAAAATACAAAGCTCATCTATGTGGAGACGCCTACGAATCCGATGATGCAGGTGACGGATATCGCGGCAGTCAGTGAAATTGCAAAGGAGAATAAATGTCTGCTCGCAGTGGACAACACCTTTTTGACGCCTTATTATCAAAATCCGCTGGATTTGGGCGCAGACGTTATCGTACACAGCGCTACCAAATATTTAGAGGGGCATAATGATACACTGGGGGGATTTCTGATTACGAACAGGGAGGATATTGCGGAAGAGCTGCGAAAGATTATCAAAACTACCGGAGCGGGTCTGGCGCCGTTTGACTGCTGGCTGATTCTACGCGGTATCAAGACATTGGCAGTGAGGATGGAGAAGCATCAGGAGAATGCGATTAAGGTGGCAAAATGGCTTCAGACACAGCCTAAGGTGAAGGAAGTGAGATATATCGGTTTAGAAAATCATCCGGACAAAGAAATAATCAACCGACAGTGCCGAGGCTTCGGGGGTATGCTGACCTTTCGTGTCGATTCCCAAGAAACGGCTCATGCAATACTGGAGAAGGTGAAACTGGTACAATTTGCAGAAAGCCTGGGCGGTACGGAAAGCCTGATTACCTATCCTATGACACAGACCCATGCGGACGTACCGTTAGAGAAGCGGCTTGAAAAAGGTATTGATGAAACCCTGCTTAGGATGTCCGTAGGAATTGAGGCGGTTCAGGACATCATTGCAGATTTGGAGCAGGCATTGAGCTAGAAAGGTAAGGTTATTAAGATGAGATACGATTTTGATGAAGTTATAGATAGAAAAGAAAGCGACTGTCTGAAATATGATTTTGCAACGGAGCGTGGCATGCCTGAGGAGGTGCTGCCATTATGGGTGGCTGATATGGATTTTCGCACGGCTCCATGCATCACTGAGCGCATGCAGAAAGATATTGAACTTGGCATCTTTGGATATACCGACAGTAAAGATGCATATTTTCGTGCGGTCGCTGACTGGTATGATAAATACTTCGACTGGAAGGTTGATAAGCGCTGGCTTGTGAAAACGCCCGGAGTTGTTTTCGCTATAGCTGTTGCGATTCAGGCATTGACGAAAGAAGGAGAAGGAGTCCTTCTCCAACAGCCTGTATACTATCCATTCAGCGCAGTCATTAAAGATAATAACAGGAAGCTTGTTAATAGTGATCTGGTATTAAGGGATGGACGCTATGAGATAAATTTTGAGGATTTTGAAGCGAAGATAGTACAGGAGAAAGTGAAGCTGTTTTTGCTGTGCAGTCCGCATAATCCTGTGGGAAGGGTATGGACGAAAGACGAGCTTCGGCGTATTGGAGATATCTGTCTGAAACATGATGTAAAAATTGTCAGTGATGAAATTCATGCTGATTTCGTTTATTCAGGATATAGGCATCATGTTCTTCCGACTATAGATAATAGATTAGAGGATATAAGTATCATATGCACTGCGCCCAGCAAAACCTTTAATTTAGCGGGTTTGCAGGTTTCAAATATTTTTATACCAAACCCTGAATTGCGTAAAGCTTTTATACGGAAAATGTCAGCAATCGGATACAGTCAGGTAAATATGCTGGGACTGCATGCGTGTCAGGCGGCATATGAAGGCGGAAGGGAGTGGCTGGAGCAGCTAAAGGAATACCTGAAAGGAAACCTGGATTTCACAAGAAACTATTTAGAGCAGAACCTGCCGCAGATTAAGCTGATAGAGCCGGAAGGAACATATTTAATCTGGCTGGACTGCCGTGGACTTGGACTGCCTGAGGAGGAATTGGAGAACCTGATTGTTCATAAAGCAAAATTGTGGCTGGACAGCGGAGCGATTTTCGGTAAGACAGGAGAGGGATATGAACGGATCAATATTGCATGTCCCCGCAGCATTCTTAAGGAAGCATTGGAACGATTGAAAAAAGCGGTTAATGAATAAAGTTGTAAATGAACAAGGCCTGTTATTCTTTTCTTGCCATATTTTCAAAAAACGATTATACTAAAAATATATTACAAAAAAATACGAAAATATTGTAAGCAAGAATCTGTACAATGAAGGAGGAAAACCCAGATGAAAAAGAAGTCAAGTAATCTATAAGCGATCAAGCCGATATCCCTTCAGAGACTCTGAAAGTTGAAGAGCTA
>JAIDPH010000142.1 GCA_029062885.1 Lachnospiraceae bacterium | reverse complement strand
GGGAATAGCATTTCCCTTGGAATTGTAAATGCCTTTATGGGAATAGGTGGAATTGTGGGCGGAGTTGTTGTTTCCTTGAAAAAGGAGAGCCGCCGCAAAGCAAGCGCAATTTATATTTCTGCTGCACTTTCCTTTTTATTTGGAGATTTGATTATGGCAGTGGGAAATAATGCTTTTTGGTGGTCGGTGGCCGCCACTGCTGCCAGCTTACCTATTCCTTTTATTATGGCAAACCAAAACACAATATCATATCGAAAAGTTCCGGGAGATATGCAGGGAAGAGTGTTTGCAGTGAGAAATGCGATTCAGTACAGCACGATACCTGTAGGAATTTTGCTTGGAGGTTATTTGGCTGATTATGTATTTGAGCCATTCATGCTTTCAAGAGAAGGGCTTGCGCATTTTTTGGGAAAACTTGTGGGCAATGGAAGCGGCAGTGGAATGGCAACCATGTTTTTATGCACCGGCATATGTGGATTTACGGTCAGCGTTCTATCCTGTTTCAATAAGGAGATTAGAAAACTGAATGATTGATATGTAGTGTTGGAAATCAGCTCCTTTTGATATTATTGATTTGATAATTCAGTATGTCATTTGGAGCTGATTATTTCTATAAATAGGAAGCTATGGGGAGTTTTGCTTTCAACAGAGAAATATTAAAGAAATGGAGTTTACTATGAAAACCAATTCACAAAGGCAAAAGACGATAATTGTATATGTGATCATAATAATTTGTATCTTTATAATTTCTTTGATTGCACTTTATTTTTTGAAAGCATCTGATGTGTCAGAAGGAGAACCATATTCGGGACAAATTTTTTTGTATGGTGAAGAGCATTCCTCAGAAAGTATTTTGGAAAAAGAATTTGAGTTGTGGTCGGCATATTATCATGGTGACGGCATGAGGGATTTATTTGTGGAGCTTCCATATTATACGGCAGAATACATGAATCTTTGGATGAGTCAGGAAGATGATGATATTTTGGATTCCCTTTATCAGGATTGGGAGGGGACAGCCATGCATTCTCAGCAGGTCCTTGATTTCTATAAGCGGATAAAAAGCGAGTGTCCGGAAACAGTTTTTCATGGAACAGATGTAGGGCATCAGTATGATACAACAGGAAAGCGCTTTTTGGAATATCTGGAATCTAACGGGCAGAAGGAGTCCGAGATATATCGGTTGACGCAGCAAAATATAAAGCAGGGAAAGAGGTACTACCGCTATTCGGATAATATTTATCGTGAAAATACCATGGTGAAAAATTTTATCCGGGAAGCTGAAAGATTGGGGGGAGTGGACATAATGGGCATTTATGGTTCCGCCCATACCGGAATAGAGGCAATGGAATATTCAACCAACAGAATTCCCTGTATGGCAAATCAACTTTATAAGAAGTATGGGGACGCTTTATATACAGAAGACTTAATTCTGTCCACACGCAGCACGGAGGTTTATAGAATTGACACTATTGTCATTAATGAGAAAGAATATACTGCTTTCTATTATGGAAAGGTAGATTTGTCGGCAATTCTTCCTGCTTTTCAGAGCAGAGAATTTTGGTGCCTGGAAAATGCATATGATGATTTTAAGGACAAACCCGTTACCGGAAATGTGCTGCCTTATAATAATTATCCCATGAAAATGGAAGAGGGTAAGATATATGTAATTGATTATACAAAAGCTGACGGTTCTGTTATAAGAGAGTACCATCGCTCAGCCGGAAATATGTGGCAGGGTTCTCTTGTGACGGAGGAATTTCGTCTGAAATAGTTATCTTACTAGTTCCATTTCGATGCAATTCCATACTTCACCCATACAAAGGTAACTTTCTGTATTTTCTAATTTAATTCTTTTAAAGCCACAGGCTTCATAACAATTGATAGCAGTTTGATTGTTTTCAAAAACTCCTAATGATATTTTCTTTACTTTTACAAAATCAAAAGCATATTGGATAGCTAAAGAAAGCATTTCTTTTCCATATCCTTTTCCCCGCCTTTTATCGTCAATGATTACGAATCCTAATCGGACTTCATCAAAACTGTTTCTATTTGGAAAACGCATAGTAAAATGTCCAACCACACCTGTCTGAACAAATGCTGTCATCCCCCAAATTTGTTCGTTGTTCTTATCTCTGTCATAATACGAATTCATATCATCAGGAGTAATAGGGTATTTCTCATAACGGTCTGCGCTCCATTGGCGAAAAGCATATTCATCTTTTAACCAGGTTGTTATTATTTGTGCATCACAAGCCTTATATGGTCTTAATCTTATCATAAATATTACCTTCTCAAATTCTAATTTTAATTTGATATTTTTCTTCCTTTTCGGAAAAGTTCCCGTTGTAATATAAAGTATTATTTGATTGCAACGATTATAGAAAATTTTTGATAGGAGTAAACACACTTAACAACATTAAATTTGCAATTTTTTAGCATATCTACTTCTTGTTCAACAGAACATTCT
>JAIDPH010000141.1 GCA_029062885.1 Lachnospiraceae bacterium | reverse complement strand
AAAAGAGCGCGAGACGGGACTCGAACCCGCGGCCTCGACCTTGGCAAGGTCGCGCTCCACCAACTGAGCCACTCGCGCATATCACTTATCTGTTTGAAATAATACTGTATCTCTTTCAGACAAGTAATAGAATACTACACTTAATATCTTTTGTCAACGGATTTTTAAAATTTATTTTCAATTAATTCTGTCAGCTTAATTAAGACTGTTGAAGCTTATTTTTACGCTATCTTATCAGCATACTTGATTCGATAGATGCGTCTTAGTGATTCATTAATTCTCTCCTCAGAAATCGTTCCATCCTGCACTGCTGCCAACAGTCCGTTATATGCCGTTTCAAAGTCCTCCGGCATCAAAAGCATATCTGCACCGGCAGTAATAGCCATAACTGCTGCTTCATCGGCTGTGTAATATTCAGATATCGCGCTCATATTTAGAGCATCTGTAATAACAACGCCATCAAATCCCAATTCGCCACGGAGCACATCTGTAATTATGACTTTTGACAGTGAACTTGGCAGACCTTCCTCATCTATAGCAGATGCCGTGACATGACTTACCATAACTATATCTGCACCCGCCTCAATACCTGCCTGAAATGGGATGAAATCAGAATTTTTCATTTCCTCTAAAGTCCTGGTTATCTCAACTCTTCCGTCATGTGTATCTTCCTCAGCAGAACCCAGACCCGGAAAATGTTTCAGGCATGCATTGACTCCTGCCTCCTGCATACCTTCCACAACATTGGATACCATGTCAGCAGCTACAGTTGCATCTGTACCAAAAGACCTGCTTCCCAGTACCGAATTTCCCGCATCTGTAATAACATCCGCTACCGGTGCAAAATCAAGATTAAATCCAAATTCCTTTAAATATGTTCCTATAGTAGTTCCCGCTTCACGGGCCGCCACTACATCCTGACTTGTACCAATTACCGACATTTCATCTACTTTTACTACATCAATATTGCTGTTTGCTATGCGGCTTACAGAACCGCCTTCCTCATCAACTGCAAGGAAAAGGGGATATTTGCTGTTTGAAGCAGTCGTGGATAGCATCTCTGTCAACTGCTCTCTGCTTTTTATATTTTTGTCAAAATATATCAAACCGCCAACCGCGTATTTGCTGAGAGCTTCCTTAGTAGCATCTCCTGCCTGTGTAACAGTACCAACTCCCGTTAATGCCTCCGGTGTCACGATAAAAAGTGAAGCAACCTTGTCTTCAAGCGGCATTTCCGATATGCACATATTTACGTATTCCTCCAGCTGTTCTTCGGGGGTGGGTACTTCAACTATATCATCAACAGGTGGCGGTGTTTCAATTACCAGCTCAGCAGGCTTTTCTTCCTGCTGCTTCTCAAGCTGTGCCTCCAACTCTTTCGCCTGCTTTTTTTCTCTAACGAAAGCGGAGATTTTACGTCCGGCAAAAACACCTAAAACAATCAGAACTGCAAGAAAAATCGACATGATTCCATATGCAATAATCTGATTTCTGATACGCCTTTTACGCCTATAATACCGGCGTTCACCTTTTTCAGTATCTTCTTCATTCAAAGACACTTCTTCATCTTCTTCCGGTTCAACGTCTTCTGCTTCAACAGTTACCGACTCGTTCTCTTCTACTTCATCGTCTTTTGTTTCAGCTGACTCTGATTCGCCATCCTCTGCTTCATCGTCTTCTGTTTCAACAGACTCCGGTTCGCCATCCTCTGCTTCAGCAGATTCCGGTTCGCCATCCTCTGCTTCAGCAGATTCCGGGTTTTCGCCATCTATTTCATCTTCTTCTATTTCGTCTTCCAATTCATCATTTTCATCTTTATCAAAAAAATGGTGTTTATTACGATTAAACGTTTTGCCCATATATACCTCCGAGTCAAACTTTTAATGTTTAACATATAGTATATGATAACTTATTTTTTGACATTTTACCACATAATTTTTTGTATTTGCAGGTTTTGCCATTGAGAATCAAAAGAGGAAGCGGATATCAATCTTACCGATTAATATCCGCTTCTAAACTATACTGTCCACTGGTCTATACCTCCATTTTTTCCTTTCGCATTCTTTCCATATCTTTGTTTGTATTAGTATACTGTAACGGTCCTTATTTTTTATATTGGCTCTGCGTTACTTATTCTCTGTACTCGACTACGAACTCAGATTTGATTTCTTTTAAAATCATCTCTACTATGATCTGTATTCAGTTCCTTATTCAATTGTAATTTTGGGTTTTAACTTACGTTTTCACTGGTCCATACCTCTCTTTCCATAGATGCCGATTCAAGTAAATATATTATTTTGAACCGCTTCTATTTTGATATCTATGTGAAGTGTTTGTTTATGATTTAATTATAGCATGTTATTTTAATTTGTCAACACATTTTTAAAATTTTTTCTATTTTTTCTATATATTTTTTTATTTTAAGATAATTTATTATTTTATTGCATAATTTTATCTGTTTTATCTCACTTTTAATATCTTTAATTCTTTTTTACAGTCAAATGCGTTTGGTTTGAAAT
>JAIDPH010000140.1 GCA_029062885.1 Lachnospiraceae bacterium | reverse complement strand
GGTATAAATATTTCATATCAAATCTTTATACTTATTATTTTTCTTTTATCACAAATCACAAAGGAGACATATCTATGAATCAAAAAAATGCAAATCAAAAAGTTCAAAGCCAACAATCCGCAAACCAACAATCCGCAAACCAACAATCCGCAAACCAACAATCCGCAAACCAACAATTCACAAGTCAAAATGCTACATGCTCAGAAGTTTCGAATTCAGACTCTGAATACATGAATGCCAAGGGTGCAGTGCCATACGGTATGACTAACGATTACATGTTCAGGGCTGTCCTACAGACTAATAACAAAGCACTTCAAGGGCTGATATGTTCCCTGCTGCATCTTAATCACGAAGATGTCCTGTCTGTTGAAATCACTAATCCCATTATCTTAGGTGAAGCCATTGAAAACAAAGAATTCCGACTGGATATTAATGTCAATATGAATAACAATGCTCGTATCAATTTGGAAATGCAGGTGGCTGGAAAGCTAATCTGGCCGGACCGCTCGATAATCTATCTGTGCCGCTCCTTTGATATGCTTAACCATGGGCAGAATTATCAGGAAATCCAGCCCGTCATACATATAGGTTTTCTGGACTATACCTTGTTTGATGACTGTCCTGAATTTTATGCAACAAACAAACTGTTGAACGTAAAAAATCATCATATTTATAGTGACAAGCTGACATTAAATGTGGTAGACTTATCTCGGATAGATTTAGCAACCGAAGAAGATAAAGAATATCACATTGACTATTGGGCTAAGCTCTTTAAAGCCACTACTTGGGAGGAGATTAAGATGTTGGCAGCCAAAGACCAGTATATAGACGAAGCATCCAAAACCATTTTCAGGCTAAGCACTGACGAACAGATTCGTAAGAGATGCCTTGACCGTGAGGAGTATTATCTGGATAAAATGGCTATGGAGAGGACTGTTGAAGCGCAGAAAGCGGAAATTGCTGATAATGAGGCTAAACTCGCTGCCCTAGAGGCTGCAATTGCTGATAAAGACGCTATGATTCAAAATCTTCTCGCTGAAAATGAGAGGCTTAGAAATTCCGGCATGCAAGCAAATTAGCTGACTTGCTGAGACCATCACTTATAAACGAATTGAGGTCATAAAAATGAACAGAGTATTATATGTTACTGATTTGGACGGTACTTTACTAAATACGCATGACTGGATTAATCAGGAAAGCATTGCGATTATTAATGACCTTGTAAAAAGGGGAATGCTTTTTACTTATGCGACAGCCCGCTCATTAGTCTCTGCTTCTGTAGTTACACAGGGATTATCAATGGATATTCCGATTATTGCATATAATGGAGCTTTTATTATTCATCCGTCTACAGGTGAAATATTGTCGAAAGAAAGCTTTACAAGGGAGGATATGGTACAGGTCATAGATGTTTTGGATAGTTTCAATATTTATCCATTAGTCTATTCCTATGTAGAAGGAGAAGAGAAGGTTTCATGGATTGTAACAAAGGAAAATGAGGGAATAAGAAGATATTTGAGCTTAAGAAAAGGCGATAAACGGCTTCGTCCTGTATCAAATAAAGAAGAATTGTATCAAGGCGATATGTTCTACTTTACATGCATTGGAGAAAGGGAAGAATTACAGCCTGTGTATGATATTTTTTCAAACAATGCGAGGTTTCGATGTACAATTCAGCAGGAGCTTTACAGACCGGAGTATTGGTGTGAGATTATGCCGGCTAAAGCAACTAAGGCGGAGGCGATACATAAGTTGAAACGATTGTGGAACTGTGATAAGGTGGTGTCATTTGGAGATGCAGTAAACGATATTCCTATGTTTGAAATATCAGATGAATGCTATGCTGTAGAAAATGCAGTTGAAGAGTTAAAAGCCTTGGCAACAGGGATAATAGACAGCAATGATAATGACGGAGTGGCTAAGTGGCTTAAAAGGTATGCAATTATTTAAAAGTTAAAAGAAAGGTGGCTAAGCAAATGAATTTAGACAACATTACAGTAAACACACAAAGCAGTATTCGTATAGAAGGTTCCGAAACAGTGTATTTTGACCCGTTTGAAGTGGAATCTGAAAAACATGACGCAGATGTCATATTTATTACGCATGAACATCACGACCACTTTGATCCGGGTTCAATTACGAAAGTGAAGAAGGAAAGTACGATTTTGGTTGCGCCTAAATCCATGAAGGATAAGGTTATTTCCGAATCAGGCATTGCACCTGAAAAATGTGTTTTTATGGAACCGGGCGAAAAGCAAGAGCAGGGAGAAATCATGATAGAGGCGGTTCCGGCTTATAATAAGATGAAACCGTTTCACACAAAAGGAAAGAATTGGATTGGTTACATAGTAAAAATGGACAATATCTGTTATTATGTCGCAGGTGATACGGATGTTAATGAGGATATTAAGAAGGTGCAGTGTGATGTTGCGCTGATTCCGATTGGCGGGCATTTTACGATGGATAAAAAACAGGCGGCAAACTATATTGCAGATTTGAAACCCAAGGCGGTAATTCCTACGCACTATGGAAGTATAATAGGCAACAAGTCAGACGGGCAGGATTTTATGAAGGCTCTGGATCAGCTGGATAGTGAAATTCAGGTAGAACTGAAACTGTCATAAGTTAATGATTAGTAGTGGGCAATATATAAATGCTAATTGAAAAGGAAATGAATATGAAAGCAGAATTAAGAGAAATAAACGACAATAACAGAGCAGACTGTATTGCCTTAAAAGTATCTCCGGAGCAGATGCAGTACATTGCGTCGAATGAAGACTCTCTTAGGGATGCAAAAGAGAATGCTGAGGTTGCAAGACCGTATGCAATTTATATTGACGATGAAATAGTGGGTTTTACAATGTTTGCATTTGATGAAGAAAATGAAGATGCTGACGATAAATACTGGCTGTGGAGATTTATGATTGATTCGTCTTTGCAGGGAAGAGGATATGGGAAAGCGGCATTAAAAGAGATTATTCAGTATTTCAAAACAAACGGCGCCGACATCATAACACTCTCTACTAAAGAAAGCAACACAACTGCCCTTTCCCTATATCATAAGCTTGGATTCAAAGAGAATGGGGATATGAACGACGGGGAAATTGTATTAAAACTGTATTTATAGATAATTGTACATGCTCATTTTGAGTCTGAACCTGATTTGCTTGCCATAACACAGTTTTTGCCGTTTCTTTTTGCCTGATACAGCGCATTGTCTGCTTCCTCGAAAAAGGAGCTGGCATTTTCGTAAGGGTGGTCGTATATAGCAGTACCAAGACTTAATGTGAAATGTACAGTACCCGAAGCAGTCTGGAAAGGAAATGCTGCAAAGTCCGCACGGATTTTTTCGGCAACGGTTTCAGGCATATTGTGGGGAAGAAGCATGGAAAATTCTTCACCGCCATAGCGTGCGCTGAAACCTTCTTTTTTGCTGTTCTCCAGAAAAAGCTGTCCGACTTTCTGGATTACCTCGTCGCCGAAAGCATGTCCGTAAGTATCGTTTACTTTTTTAAAATTGTCAATATCTGCAATAATTACAGAAAAGGGAATATGTTTATTATCAAAATCTTTTTGGTAATATTCTAATTCCTCATAAAAGGCTTCGTGGTTAAAAAGGTGAGTCAGCGAGTCACGTTTGGAACGTTCTTCATTTATTACAACATCTTCATTGACTTTTTTAAGTATTATAATAGTGACAATCGTACTGCCGATAAAGATGCAGATATCAATAAAAGGGCTGAAGGATGTCTGCGGCAGCATATAGGGAGTATTAGGTGTAAAGTAAAAATAGTCGGCTATATACAGGAGGATTACAAGAACAGCCTGTAACAGCGTCATAAGACGATCCTTGTACAGTGGTGTCAGCATCATAGGAAGGAGCAGCATGGCGGGGAGCATTCCTACAGAAGTATGTACACACACGGTAATCCCTGCAAATGCGCTGATAAGGATAATGGTGTAAATGGAAACTACCCTCCGGCTGTGCGACTTAAAGAGACGTGTAAATATCAGTTCAATGCTGATAAGCACCAAAAGTTCGAGCCCGCTGGGCACTGCAATAAACAAATAGAAATAATATGCTTTGCTGCATTCAGGAGTTGGGCGGAAAAAAACAAATAAAAGTATTTCTATAAAAAGAGTAAGCAGCCATATTTTCCAAAACAGCGAGAAGATAGTTTTGTTCCAATCCTCCCATTGTTTTTCATTTAATGTTTTATTGCTCTTGGTATTTTTTAGAAGAGCCATAATTTATCCCCCTTGCGATTACTTTCTTAGAAAAAGTATACAGCGATTTTGTGCTTTTGTATAGGGGTTTACTGTTTAGATTTATAATCGCTTGTCCGCTTATAAATGAAAAGTGACAGGATTACGGTCAACGTGTCCGCTATAAGCTGCGTCCACACGATGCCGTATAATCCGAACCAGTGGTTCATCATTATCATCAGCGGAATATTGAAGATGCCCTGGCGGCATGCTGACAGCACCAGAGATGCATTCCCTTTTCCCATCGCCTGGAGCGTGTAGCAGATGTGGAAATTGCAGATGGTGAGGGGCGTGGCCAGGCACATGATGCGCAGGAAATCAGTGGTTAGCGAAACTGTTTCCGCGTCCTTGATAAACAGATAGGAGATACCGCCCGCAAAAGTCTCAAAGACGATGACGCACAGAAAGGTAAACACCAGCCCATAAGTTCTTGCGGTATTGATTGTTTTTGTCATCCGTCGATAGTTGCCAGAGGAGTAATTGTAGGCAATCAGCGGGATCATACCTTGGCAAAGACCCGTTCCCACATTATGCGGCAGCATTTCTACTTTCTTCACAATACCGATGGCGGCAACCGGAATGTCTCCGTGCAAGGAGGCCAGGGTATTGGTGACCATTATGGATACGCAGACCAGAATGGTGCTTAGTGCAGCAGGGAATCCCACAGAGAGCAGCTTGCCTGTATACTGCCAACCTGCAGGAAGTCTCTTTGCTGAAACGGATAACACGGAGTCGGTTCTGATCCGGTAAAAGACATATGCATAATACATAAGGGCAACCACATTGGAGAGCATTGTAGCTACCGCTGCACCTGTCACCTCATGCCCCTTCGGAAAGAGTAAAAACATGAAAAGCGGATCTAAAATGATGTTCAAAATGCCGCCCATACTCAGGCCAAAGCTGGCTTTGCTGCCGTGACCCTCGCTGCGAAGCAAGTGTGACATCGTCATGGAAAGAGTTGCCGGAATTCCTCCGATGACCACCACCCACATGGTATAGTCGGTGGCAAATCCCAAAGTATTCTCGCTTGCTCCGATCCATGAAAGTATTGGCGTCATGAACATCCGGCAAACGATGCAGTAAATGATCGTGACAAGGATTGTTCCATAGATACTGAAGGAGGAGACAGATTTAGCGTCCTCTGTTTCATGGACGCCCAGCAATCGTGAGATGAGGCTTCCGCCGCCGATGCCAAATAGGTTTGCCAAGGCATTGAGCATAAAGAACAGGACATAGGCCATGGAAGTGGCTGCTACTTTATAAGGGTCATCGGTACGTCCGATAAAAAAGGTGTCGGCCAGATTATAGACCATGACGATCAACTGGCTGATGATCGTCGGAACAGCCAGCTTGGCCAGCGCCTTTGGCACAGGTATCTCTTCAAACAATTTTTTGTTATCTTCCATTTTAATATCCCCGTCCACATTCCTGAATTTCATCAAAAATCAATATAACTTTAGAATGGTTTATAT
>JAIDPH010000014.1 GCA_029062885.1 Lachnospiraceae bacterium | reverse complement strand
ATTCTATATTATATGCGCCTTTTATATCTTATACAGGTATTTTATCCAACCTCTGGCTGTGGTCTGTAAGAACGCTCTGGATAACTTTAATATCCGCACTCATGGCATCTATCTGTTCTGTCCGTTCAACAAACTTTTTAGACGCACCCAAATAACATTCTTCTATCGTATTGAGCCGCGGTATCACATTATTTTCCAACTGCACTACCCTGACATATGTCATATCCGATTCCAGTCTGTCCAGCCTGTCATAAATCGGCTTTAACTTTTCATCAAACTTACGATCCAACTTTTGCTCTAGCTTTTGTTCCAACTTTTGCTCTAGCTTTTGTTCCAGCTTTTGCTCTAGCTTTTGTTCCAATCTTACTTCCAATACTTCCAATTTCTGATCCATCATCTCTGACATTGCTGCCAACATTTCTTTGTCTACCATTCTTTTGTCCTCCTTTGGTGTGTACAGGCGGAGCATATGCTTTTAATTTAACACACTTCAAAAGAAAACGCAAGTAAAAATTTAACAAAACGTTTTTTCGTATATTAGCGTAAATTCGATTTCCTAATGCAAGGTATGACCACAAAATTATTATGAATCAAACGACACCTTAATCATTTCACTAACGGATGTAATTCCTTGCAGAACATAGTCGGTAGCACACATACGCAGAGTATGCATTCCTTCGCTCAGTGCTTTCTCTTTGATATCCTCAGCGCCTCCGTTTTTACTGATAATATTTCTTAACGGCTGCGTAATTTCCATGATCTCATATACACCAATTCTTCCTTTGAAACCGGTGCCGTCACATCTCGAGCAGCCGCACGGTGCATATATTGTGATATCCTCATCAGGCTTTTTATTTAACAGTTCAAGTTCTTCCGCATCAGCTTTTTTTGCCTTTTTGCATTCCGGACACAGGCGGCGCACCAGACGCTGGGCAATAACGCCAATCGTAGAGTCCGCAATCAAATATGGCTCAATTCCCATATCCTCAAGACGGGTAATTGTACTTGCTGCAGAGTTGGTATGCAGGGTGGACACAACCAAATGCCCTGTTATGGAAGCCTGTACTGCAATACTTGCCGTTTCCTGATCACGAATCTCACCAATCATGATGATATCAGGGTCCTGACGCAGAATGGAACGCAGTGCGCTGGCAAATGTCAGGTTTGCTTTAGGATTAACCTGTACCTGATTGATTCCGTCTATATTTGCCTCTACCGGGTCTTCTACCGTGATTATATTTACATCTTCTTTGTTAAGCTCGCTTAGCGCCGTATAAAGTGTGGTAGACTTACCACTTCCGGTAGGTCCCGTTACCAGCAGAATACCGTGGGGATTCTGTAAAATATGGTCAAACTTCTTCATATCTTCAGGTCCTAATCCCAACTGGCTCTTCTCTTTACTAAGCGCATTTTTGGAAGTAAGACGCATAACTACTTTTTCGCCATATACCGTAGGCAGAATGGATACACGGATATCAAATTCCTGACGGTCTACGACCTGAGTGATACGCCCGTCCTGCGGCTTTCTTTTCTCAGCTATATCCATACCGCCGATAATCTTGATTCTGGCTACCATCGCAGGAAGCAGTCTGATACTGTAAGTTGCTCTTTCATACAAAGCACCGTCTATTCTGTAACGGATACGTACCTGCCGCTCCATCGGCTCAATATGTATATCAGAAGACCTCTGTCTTACCGCCTGTTCAATCATACTCTTAACCAGCTGAACAATCGGCGAATTGTTGACATCTTCGCTGTACATATCTTCCTGTTCCATCATCTGGCTTTCTTTTTCTTTGGCATACTCTTCCAGCGCGGAATTAACTTCGGCATTTCCATAGTATTTATCCAGCGCAATCATGATTCCTCTGGTCGTCGAAACTACCGGTTCCACCTGAAGATTAGTAATAATATTTATATCGTCGATAGCTGCCATATCCATCGGGTCTGCCATAGCCACACGCAGGATATTCATATTATCAGGCGAATATTCAAACGGTATCATCTTATGCTTTTTAAGAACGTTTACCGGAATCAGCGAAAGTACATTTTCTTCAATCGTAACGTTCTGCAGGTCAATAATGCCGAGTTTCAGCTGACTGCTCAAAGCACGTAAAATATTATCTTCCGTTACTATGCCCTCGTCTACCAGCGTCTCTCCAAGTTTACGTCCACTGCCTTTTTGCAGCTGCAGGCCTTTCTCTAACTGCTCTTCTGTAATAACCCCGCTGTTTATCAGAACATCTCCAAGACGTAATTTTTTCCTGCTCTCCATAACACATACCCCTTTTTCCATATATAATATAAGCCTACTGTATACTATTTTACTCTTTTTAAGCTTTTTGTGCAAGACTATTGAGCAGACTTAAAGATAAAACAACATTAAACTTTCGCAAAATAGCTGTTCCCTACCTGTCTGGCCAGTCCGAAAAGGCACAGCTTTATTAGTTGGCTTAATAATTCGGGCATAGGTAAGTCATAACCCTTTTTCAATAACATCTGTTCTTTTATAATTTCTGCAGACTGCGGTACTTCTTCCAAAATCTGTATAAGATTCGACTGAACATCCGATAATAAAGTGGTATTCTTGCTTTCCCCATTCGTCTGCATCACATTTTTCCTGTCTGCTTTTTTATTGCAAGATGGTGTTTTTGTTTGCGCTAAACCTACCTTTCCCATAAGTTCCTTAGCAAGCTCCTGCGGAGACATTGCTATTCCCGCTCCCTGTTGGAGCAATCGATTGCAGCCCTCGCTTAAAGCATCAGACACCCTTCCGGGCAAAGCATAGACTTCCTTTCCCTGCTCTAACGCCATATCTACGGTAATCAATGTACCGCTCCTGTTCTTCGCTTCAATAACGAGCACAATATCCGAGAGTCCGCTTATAATACGGTTTCTCGGTGGAAAAAGGCTGTTTTTCGGCAATATTCCGGGAAGATACTCTGAACAGACACCGCCTTGCAGACAAAGCATATCATACAGAACCCTGTTCTCTTCCGGGTAGCAGATATCCACTCCGCAACCCAGCACTCCCAGAGAGTATCCGTCTGCTTCAAGCGCCGCTTTCTGCCCTATTCCGTCTATTCCTCTCGCCATACCGCTGATGACCTGCACTCCCATCATTGCAAGTTCACCTCCAAAATGCTTCGCCATTCGTCGTCCGTATTCCGAGCAGTTTCTGGCTCCTATAATCGCTACAGACGGTCTGCTTTGCTCCGGCAGTTTTCCCCGATAGTAAATTCCATATGGGGCATCCGAAATGTTTGAGAGCCTATACGGATAATCCTGGTGTCCCAGACTGGTGAACTTAATCTGCCTGTCTTCAAGTCTTAAATACTCCTCCCGAATATCGAAGTTCTGTCTCGAAACTGCAATTCTCTCAGCAATCTCCGGTCTTTTGTTAGAATGCGGTAAAACGCTCTCAATTTTTTCTTTTGGCAGCCGGTATAAAGCTTCCGGCGTCCCCACCTGCGCCAGCATGTATCTGATTGTTTTACTGCCAACGCCATTGATACTATACAGCCAGTGTGCGTAAGGCAGCATGCTGTCTTCTATTTTCTCTATATTTTCAATCCTTAAATCCACCGTAATGTTCCCTTCCTGATATATCTTATCCTGTTATTTCTTACTTTAGGTTTTTGTAGTCCGCCACACGGTAGCAAAGCGCTTCTGTCAGATGTGCTTCCCCAATATCCTTAGCGCCCGCCAAATCAGCTATAGTTCTCGCCACCTTAAGAATACGGTGATATCCCCTTGCTGTCAGGTTCAATTTCCGAAAGAACTGCTCCATCAGCCGTTCCTCAGCCAGTCCCAACGCACAGTATTTCCGAATATCTTCTACCCCCATATCGGTATTGAAACGAAGCTTCGTTCCTTCAAAACGTTTCTGCTGAATTCTCCGTGCATCCAATATCCGTGCACGTATCTGCTCACTGCTTTCCTGCCTGCCCGTGTCTGTCAACTCAGACAGCTTAAGTGCAGAAGCTTCCACGCAGATATCAATTCTGTCCAAAATCGGTCCCGATATCCTCTCCAGATAGCGGTGTACTTCATATGGCGTACAGCTGCATTTTTGCATATCGGGATAATAGCCGCAGGGACATGGGTTCATAGCACCCACCATCATGAAATCAGCCGGATAGAGATAGCTGCCGCTGCTTCTGGCAAGCTGTATATACTTGTCCTCTAAAGGCTGGCGCAGAATATCTATGGTCTCTCGTTTAAATTCCGGAAGTTCATCCAGAAATAAGACACCTCTATGTGCAAGCGTAACCATACCCGGAACCGGCACTTTTCCGCCGCCGGCTAACGCTTGTCTTGTAATGGTATGATGTGGGGCAACAAAGGGGCGATTGGTAATGAGCGCTTCTTTAGGCGCAAGAAGACCTGATATACTGTAAACTTCAGAAACCTCCATGCTTTCTTCTAACGACATGGGCGGCAGGATAGTTGGAATTCTTTTGGCAATCATAGTCTTACCGGAGCCGGGAGGTCCGACAATAAGAAGATGGTGAAAACCTGCCGCCGCTATCTCCGCTGCCCTTTTTACACCTTCCTGTCCATTCACGTCGGCAAAATCCGGCTGCGTATCGCCTTGTTTTCTTGTAAGCAGTGCATGAACGTCTATTTTTGTCGGACTAATCAATTCATGCTTTCTTCCTTCTTCTTTTCGCAGATAGGATAAAACTTCTATAATACCCGAAACACCTATTATTTCAATATTCTGCACAACCGCACCTTCTGCCGCATTATCTTTTGGAAGAATACAGCGTTTCATTCCCTGTTTTTGTGCTTCTCTGACTATAGGCAGAACTCCCTTAACCGGCTTGACTTCTCCATTCAATCCCAATTCTCCAATGATAACGGTATCTTCAGCGCTGTTTTCCGGCAGGTATTCCAATGCAGTCAGAATCCCGACAGCTACGGGCAAATCAAACAAGGCTCCCCCTTTGTGCATATCCGCAGGAGACAGACTTACATTGATACACATCGGCGGTAGCGGAAGTCCGGCATTTTTCAAAGCGACTTTCACCCGCTCTCTGGCCTCCCTCACTTCATTGCCAAGAAGACCCACCATCTGAAAACATGGCAGACCTTTTGACGCATCTACTTCAACCTGAATCAGATAGCTTCTGATTCCATGAACTGCGCCTGATGTAATTGAACTAAACAAATTTTTTCCTCCTTTTATATATGTTTTCAAGACGTCCGTTGTAAAAAATATACAATCCAACGCAGGTCCGCTTTCGCTACAGTTCAGCCGCAACGGTACTAAGCTCGAAAGGACCTCGCTAACTACCGGCGGCATCACAGTACCTGCTTATGGACTTGCAT
>JAIDPH010000139.1 GCA_029062885.1 Lachnospiraceae bacterium | reverse complement strand
CGTTTTTACTTAATAATTCGCATATTTAGTATTCTGCTACTAAGACCATATATTCAATAGTATATTACTGAATGATCAAAAAACACGATGGAGGAAGTTGACCATGAAATTTAGGTCATATATAAATAACAATCTTATGCAGTTATGGAAGGGGAGCTTAAAACTTATAAAGAAATATTCCGCCTGTACCCTGGTTTGCATATTTGGATTAGTTTTGTATTCTCAGCTTATGACCCATCAATTAGTAAATGCTTATGATGGGCTCTGGGAATATACATATCATTCAGCTGGTAAATGGGAATTGTCATTGGGAAGATGGTTTTGGCTATATCTGGACAAAATCCGATTCGGTATCAACAATGATCCATGGACATCCATCCTGACAATTTCATTATTTTCAATCGGCATGTGTGTAATGTCGGATATATTCTGCCTGGAGGACAAGAAAGTTTCTCTTTTGATTTCCGCTCTTTTTATCAGTAGTACGGCGGTATCCGTTTCATTATCTTACCGATATATGTCCCCAATTTTCGGGCTTGCGTTTTTATTGAGTGTACTTGCAGTATGGGTGGTCCTAAAAATGGATAAGATAGTGTTACCTATCCTACTGGGCAGCTTTATAATTGCGCTATCAATGGGAGCATATCAGGCATATTTGGGGTGTACCTGTCTGATCATTGTGGGATATCTTCTTTGTCAATTATATTGTACAGACGTTCAGTGGAAACAGATAGGCATATATTTCGGAAAGAGCGCTGCAATGGTATCAATAGGTGGAATCCTTTATGTCTTGTTATTAAAGATTCATTTGATAGTATTCCAAACTTCCATGTCAAGTTATAATAGAGCAGACACTTACTCTCTCTTGAATAGCGTAAAGAAACTGCCTGTAACTATAAAGAATGCCTATTCCATGTTTGCTATGTATTTTTTTAAGGATCTATATAGAACGAATATGCTGCAAAGTTACAAAATATATTTCGTTCTCTTTATTTTTGCAGGTGTGATCATTACTATTGGTTTTATACATATCTGGTGTAAAAATCGCATTAGAGCCATTTGCTTTCTGGTTTTGACAATTTTATCACCTGTTGCGGCAAATGCAGTAGTATTGATTGCTACTGATACGGGAGTATCTATTCAAATGACGGCTCCTTTAGCACTTATTATACCTGTCTTTTTATGCATCGCCAGTAAAGTGGTGAGCCATATTAAGATGTCTCTCTTGATACAAGTAGCAGTAGGGGCGGCATCTATGGTAGTTTTGTGGGGAAGTATATACCAGGTACAGGTAGATCAGAATGCTATGTATGAGGGAAGAATAGCGGCCAGTACTATGGCAGAAGAAATACTGCATGAACTCGCAGAAGAGAAGTGCCTCGACCCCGACTTACGGTATTGCTTTGTTGGAATACCGGCTGGAAATAGAATGTTCTATGTGAGTGATGCATACGCTTATGCCAATAATTATGCGATGATTGGTGTAGGTTGGACAGACCCAAGTTCCTCCATGAAATCTTGGAGGGGAATATTTCACTACTTTTGCGGAGTAAATATAAATGTATGGTCTACGGATTCCTGTAAAGATGAAATAGCCGGGGCAGACATTGAAAACATGACCGTATATCCTATGAAGGGTTATATTAAGCAAGTAGGGGATGTAGTTGTTATAAAAGTAAATTGAAATAATTCATACACTAATCCCCCTGTTGAATGTTAAGTGTAAATAAATGGAGGAATGGTTCTGTTCGTGAAAGAATATATGGTAGTACTGGTCCTTGATATAGTACGTACATGTCTATGCATAGATCAAGAAAAACGGTTCATGGCCATAATGTATATTCTCATTATATAGGTTAAGGGTGGGTAAAGAAGAGCACATAGCCGAAATTGGATTGTTATATAACAAAAACTTCAAAAAATATGCTTGACAATATCTGCCGCATATATTACCCTCAAAACTTGTTATCGTCTTATCATTATTGTGGCTCCATATAGTCAAGGACAAATTAATTATACATTTCAGGATAAAGGAGAAAATGATTTATGAAGAAAAAAATTTTAGTTACCTTGTTATCTCTTGTACTTACTGCCAGCATGGTATGTGGCTGTGGAAACAAAACCGATCCGAGTATGGCGACAGATGCGAATCCTACTACCGTGGATTCTACGGAGCCAACAGAGGGAAACGATCCCACAGATGAATCAGAGAGTAGTGCTGAGACGGAGGAAAGTAAAGATTCCGAAGAGGAATCTGCGGCAGCACCCACACCGGAACCTACCCAGGCTCCAGATGCAGCACCTGATGCGCAGGATAATTCAGAGGGAGAAGAAGCATCCAAGGAATCG
>JAIDPH010000138.1 GCA_029062885.1 Lachnospiraceae bacterium | reverse complement strand
GGCAATTCCTGCTCATTATATGCAATCGTAACATCTGCACCGCTTTCAATATGTGCCTGAATCATTGCCTTGAAATCAAAATTAACCGCAATGTTGGTATCCGTCATAATTACATATTTTTCTTTCTGATCTTTCAGAAAATTCAAAATACCTGCCAACGCTTCAACACGTCCGATATAAGGTTTGGAAGTCTTCTCTGCAAACGGCGGGAATATATTAAGACCGCCATTCTTACGCACCAAATCCCATTCACGTCCTGAACCTAAATGGTCCATTAACGAATGATAATTGTTATTTACCATAATAGAGACATTTCCTATATCGCAGTGCGTCATGCTGGATAAAATGAAGTCTATCATACGATAACGGCTGGCGAAGGGAATAGATGCCATCAAACGCACATTAACAAGCTCCGGAACCAATGCATCATAACTATTTGGGAAAATAATGCCAAGCGCACTCATATTTGAATTCAGCATACCTCTTCACCGCCTTTCACATCTTTATTTACCATAGCTTTCGGACCGACTACGGCATTATCACCGATTGTAATACCTGCACCGACAGTCGCAACATCATTGCTCTCACCGGTCGGCATCGCTCCGACTACCGCATTCTCGCCTATTGTCACATTTTCAGCTACTATACAATGCCGAACTACAGCTCCTGCCTTAACCACCGTATTACCCATAACAACCGCATCTTCAATCAACGCGCCTTTTTCTACTCTGACGCCTTCAAACAAAATCGAATGCCTTACCGTTCCTTTTATCCGGCAGCCGTCTGTAACCATGGAGTTCTCCACTACTGCGTCTGCACTGACCTTTTGACCGGGCAAAGCGCTCTTACGGCTGTAAATCTTCCAGTCTTCATCAAACAGGTTGATTCCGCTATGATCCGGATCCAGAACCTCCATATTCGCTTCCCATAGAGACGAAATAGTTCCTACATCCTTCCAATACCCGCTGAAATGATAAGCATACATTCTGCGATTATCCCTGAGCAGATTCGGAATTATATTATTACCGAAATCATTCTCTGAATTCGGGTCCGCTTCATCTTCTTCCAGGTAGCTCTTTAAGATATCCCAGTTAAAGATATATATACCCATAGAAGCAAGGTTTGACTTCGGCTGCTTGGGTTTCTCCTGAAACTCCGTAATCCTGTCGTCTTCATCAGCGACCATCAAGCCGAAACGCGGTGCCTCTTCCCACGGAACCTCCATAACGGCTACGCTGAACTCTGCGTTCTTTTCCTTGTGAAACCGGAGAAAATCACTGTAATCCTGCTTACATATCTGGTCACCAGAAAGAATAATTACATACTCCGGATCATACCTCTCGATAAACGAAAGATTCTGGTAAATCGCATTTGCCGTTCCTTTATACCAGTCAGACTTTTCAGCCTTTTGATAAGGCGGCAGAACGCGCACGCCCCCATACAGACGGTCTAAATCCCACGGCTGTCCGTTTCCTATGTACTCATTCAGTACAAGCGGCTGATACTGAGTCAGAATACCTACCGTATCAATTCCGGAATTCACGCAGTTAGACAGCGGGAAATCTATGATACGATATTTTCCGCCAAACGGAACCGCCGGTTTTGCAAGCTTCTCTGTCAATGCATACAAGCGGGAACCTTGTCCGCCTGCAAGAAGCATTGCTATCATTTCTTTTGCCATATTGCTACCCCTCCTATATATTATATAATTAAGAAATTTTAATTGCCGTACCTTCTCTTTTTATTCTGTTTTACATCGGCATTGCTTATGTGTATATTGTACCACGGAAGTATTTTCCATGTAAAGAAAGAAGTGTCGTTGATTTATATTTGTTGATGAAAGGACGAAGGCGGCTACGTAGATTGGGTGAAATCAATGGATTTTTAAGTGGGTATGTGCTAAGATGAAAACATGTTAAAACACACCTGAAGCCATATATGAAAGGAAAATGAATGAGTATTATAGAAATCAATACCGGCACACAAATAAAAAAATACGAATATATCAGAGAAGACTTTGATACATGTATTGTCAGTTCTGATGATATAGATTTGTCTCAGGAAGGCTTTATTCTAAAACAACGAAATTATAAGCATATTGGCAGCACTATTGAAAAAAGATCCATACATGATGACTTACCAACACTTAACTCCCAATATAGTATGGACATTGTTGATAAAAAATGCAAACTTGTAAAGAAAGAAGATGTCATACGGCATTATGACGATTGGAATAACACCCGTTCTTATTTTTACGGAATGAAGTGTACATATAAAGAGATGAATGGTTTCATTCGTATAGAACCATTAAAATCCAAATTGCCGCAAGAATACATGAACAAATTCACATATGAAGAATTTCTTATGGACCGCGGAGATCAGTACCCGCCAATAAAGACCCATCGTTATTACATTGATATTTCTTATGATGATGTAAGATTTCAAAAAGATGTGGTCACAAAAAACCATAGAGATTATATAGTAGATGCTTATGGAATAACAAAAGAAATGAGTGAAGAAAAAAGAACGCAATTACTCATTGAATATATTATTGAAAAAATAGACCATCTAGGATCTGATGGTTTTAGACCATTGCTCTTAGGAAATTATGGTTATAGAATTCCCGACAAATTATATTCAACAAATTTAGACTTGGTTTTTGATAAAGTCTTGCCACGCGCATATGAATTATGTTCAACAGGCGATTATTCACGCAGCAATTTTCTAAGAGGGCTGATTAGCGGCATTGTAAACAGCCATTGGCTTCTTAGTAAGGGTCAATTTACATCCGACAAGCTCTGGATTGAGGATGGCAAAATCTTATATCCCAGTGAAAATTACGCATATTTTATGAACATACAGCTTCACTTAAAGTTGATGGACAAGCTTAAAAAACAAGAGTATCCATATAATTTGCTGGATCTTAAAAATGTTTATCATTGGCTGGAGAGCAGCTATGACGAGTATCTGACAAGGCATATTCCGGTTTATTGGAATAATAAAGTCGTTTGTGATGATCTTGGTAATTATGTAAAAAAAGCAAAGAAGAAATTGAAATATTTTAAACGGTTCGATTGAATTATAATATTGTTTAATCAAAGCGTCACACTATTGAAGCGGCCTTTCGGTCAAAGGGAATAAATTATGAGAGCGGAAAAAGAAATGTATGACCTTATCTTAGGCTTTGCACAAAAAGATGTCAGGGTTAAAGCCGTGTATATGAATGGCTCAAGAACAAATGATAATGTTCCAAAAGATATTTTTCAGGACTACGATATTGTTTATGTTGTGGAAGACACCAAAAGTTTTACAGAAGACAAAGACTGGATTAATCTTTTCGGAGAAATTCTTTACATGCAGTATCCTGATGAAAGCCCATATTTCCCATGCGATAAGGAAAATTCGTATGGTTATCTGATGCAGTTTGCAGACGGAACCCGAATTGACTTAACTGTGCAGTCTGTAGATTACGCATTACAGCATATTCAGGAAGACAAACTCTGTAAGATTTTGTTAGATAAAGAAAATATATTGCCCAAAATAGAAGCAGCAACTGATTGCCGGTATTGGGTTAAAAAGCCTACAAAAGAACAATATCTGGCAGTTTGCAATGAGTTTTGGTGGTGTACAAATAATATAGCAAAGGGATTGTGGCGAGAGGAAATCCCTTATGTGCAGGATATGACCAATTATCATGTAAGAAAGCAGCTTATTACTATGTTAGATTGGAAAGTCGGTATCCTGACAGACTGGTCTGTCAGCACCGGAAAATCATCAAAATACTTGTATAAGTGGCTTTCAGATAGCGAATGGAAAATGTTTTTGTCAACTTATTTTGATTGCAATATTAATAATGCATGGAAATCTGTTTTTGATATGTGCGAATTATTTGAAATTGTATCAAAGTACGT
>JAIDPH010000137.1 GCA_029062885.1 Lachnospiraceae bacterium | reverse complement strand
ACCATATTGAGGTTGAACAGTGCCGTAGAACCAAGCTGTACAGAAAACCCTGTTTTCTTATCAGTCTTGTAGACACAGTTATCATACCCATGATACAGATAATAATAGTTTGCATCTTCCAGAAAAATACCACCATTTATCATGTTCCCCATTGTATTACCATATACATTTGTATCTTCAAGAACCAACGGTTGTATTGTTTCAGCAGGAACTACCTCACTTGCATGTGCTGTCATTCCTCCAGCCCCGACAAACACAACTGTCATTACCGTTAAAAGTGCTGTTTTCATATTCTTCATACATATTATCCTCCGAAGTAAATTATTCATAGAACATCCAGCCATCTCCAACTTGAAACCAAATTCTTCCCTGACTGTCACCACCAGCATTCATTCTTGTTAATTTTTCAAGGTCATATGCTGCATAGTTTTCAGGACATACTGGAACACTGCTCCTGTCCCAACTCATTCCCGTTGTCCTCGCATATGTATCATCGGAACAAAGATATGCCACTCTAAAATCATTCCTGTCGTTTGCCTCTACGTCCACAATATACCACCCTCCATCAAGTGATACCACATTCCACTGATGGCTTGGATTAAGGGAATACTGGTCTGCATGAACATAGTAGCATCCAAGTCCCACGGCATCACACAATGCCTTAAATGCCCTCGCATAGCCTGAACACTGTGCTTCATGGTAAACCAATGCTCCCCATGCCGTGTTAGCTTTGTTAAGTCTCCAATCAGGTGCAAACTCACATGTATCATACAGATAATTGTAACATGCTTCAAATTTTCCGTAGTCATCCATTGTTGAGAAGTCATGAGATGCAAGAAATTCCTTTACGACTGCTTTTACTTCTTCCAGTTCTTTCTTTGTCAGTTTTGGACCATACACAGTGCCGACATTGTAATCACCCGCAGGCTCAATGTCCTGCACTGATACAACTGCATCAACGATTTCCTGTGTGCTGTTCTCGTCATACCCCTTTCTTCCCTCTGCCTTTCCATAATTCTGGTAATGTTGATACAGAACATTTGCATCAGTCCCCAGCACAGCAACGACATCAGGATTATTCTGTGCATAATACTCTGCATCAAACACTGTGCCGTCTGTCATTCTCACTGGTGCTGCATTTACAGTTGCACTGTTGCCTAACACTGTGATCACTGCCATTAAAAGTGCTACAATTTTTTTCCTCATAAGGATCTTCCTCCTAAAGTTAAATTTTTATTATATACAGTGAAAAACCTGTAATATACTTTTGACTACCTTTTGTACTTCTTTCCATAAAATATCAATTCATCTGTTGCTGAATTGTATGTTCCTTCCACGGCTTCATTATTAGGATCAATGACAATATTCCCCTTACTATCAATGGTATAATCATATACATGATTAATATTTCCTTCTGATACCTGCACACTAGTACACCGTTTTCTAATTCCTTATATACTTTTCAGACCACTTTATCCCACATAATTCCACTTAAAAGCTTTAGCTGTAAGGTTATACTGTTTTATAAACTTTAAGATACTTTGAATCATTTCTTCTACAGATATATAGCTGCTTTTTTTCAAAAGTTTTCTATTGATAATACCAAACCAAATTTCTATTTGGTTTACCCATGAACTATGTTTAGGTGTATATACAAAGCGAATCCGATGATCCGTATTCATCAGAAACTCTTCGCGGCTCTTCATACTTTTTAGTACCCCTGCCTTTCCTTTGATACCCAGATCCGCACAGATGTTACATTCCTGTGCCACCAGTTTTACGAGTCCTTCTGATTTGTGGGTATTGAGTCCATCACAGATGATGATATAATTTTTTCCAGGAGCCTCCGCGACAAGATTCCGGACTGCATTGCAGAAATCTTCCTCATTACGTGTATCATTTAGGTATGGCGCATGAATGCTGCCATCAGCAATGCGCAGGAATGCGATAAGGCTTGTGGTTCCATGGCGGATATACTCAAATTCATGCAGTGCCGGGCTGCCCGGACGTACCGGTTTATCCGCATATTTACGTTCCAGAGCCTGAACCCCCGTCATTTCATCTGTAGAATACACTTCCGTGTCTGCTCCTGCCAGCTGGGCGGATTCCATGTAAAGAGTACAGATAGATTCAATTTTTTTTAAAGGTTTCCGGATCTTCGTGTTTTTCTGGGGAATTGAGCCAGTAACGGTTTTTCCATGGCGCTATTCCTGCAAACTTAAGAAACCTCTGCACACTGTAAGGAGAAATAGACTGCACAATACCCTGATGGACAGCTTCCTGCGCAATGGATGACAGGTTCCACTGACTCAGTTCATAACCAAAATCCTTAGGATTTTTGCAGGCAAGTTCGTTGATCAGCATTATCTGTTCAGGTGTAAAGACAGGGGGCTTGCCGGATCTTGGTTTATCCGAAAGCACAGCCATTACAGCTTCGTATAGTTTTTTATCACTGTCCGGACCATTGTATTCTTCCGCCTGGACAATAAATTCTATACTGTTATAAAAACGGTTCCTCCATGTACTGACAGTGGCATAAGCAGTTCCAAGTGCAGCTGCAATCTGTGAATTCGTTTTTTCCTGTGCAGCCATCAGCACTATCTTGGAACGGAGCACTACACAGGAAGGCTCAGAATAACTGGTACTAAGATTT
This sequence comes from Lachnospiraceae bacterium, assembly GCA_029062885.1. Taxonomy (GTDB): domain Bacteria; phylum Bacillota; class Clostridia; order Lachnospirales; family Lachnospiraceae; genus UBA3282. The sequence goes on along the minus strand of JAIDPH010000137.1, from coordinate 224 downwards.
TTCAATATCTTTTCGGTCCTGTCAGATAATATAAAAGAAGCTGCTTTATAACCACGCATATTTTTTCTCTCCAAGTTTTTTATTTATTATGACACACTGCTGTAAAATTGGAAAGAAAAAGTATTCAAATATTTAGAAAATGCTGTACTAGAATTTTCAAGCCGGACATTTATTAGACGCTTCCGGTAAGCGAACAATATTTTCGAGCCGTACATTTATTAGTC
>JAIDPH010000136.1 GCA_029062885.1 Lachnospiraceae bacterium | reverse complement strand
GAGAAAGTAGGCGAATTGGTTGGATGGCTTCATAAATTACTTCTTGATTATAAAGGTACATTGATAGAACGAGATTACCGATTTTTTGTTGAACGTTATGTTGAAATATTACGTAGAAAAAACTATCCTCTTGCAGATACTTATGCTGCTCTCGGAGCAAAATTTTGGGAACTTGTCAAAGACTGTCCTGTAAGTATCTGCCACGGCGATCTGCACCGTGGGAATCTGCTGGAAACGGCAGACGGTAAGATATATCTGCTTGATTTTGATACAATTTGCATTGCACCACGTATGTTTGATGTGATGGTTATGTGTGATATGACAGACTATTTTAATTTACAGGCTGCCGATATTATAACGACAAGAGAAGTCTACAAAAATTTTTTAGCTGGCTACACTCATCATATTAATGTGACAGAAAAGGAGCGGGCATCTTTCAATGATTGGATAGTTATTCGCCATTTTCAGTTACAAACAACTATTGTTGAGATATTCGGTATAGATTGTATTGACAATGATTTCATTGACAGGCAGCTACAGTGGATTAGAAGTTGGGAAGAACAGTTTTGTGCCGAGGCATAAAAGCAACGCCCGGTTTACAAAATTCCATGCCTAAGTGATAGAATTGCAACCGCCTGTAAGTATATACTTGCTACAAAAATAAATAAGGGAGGTCGTGACATGAATGTTGCGGATAGAATTCAAAATTTAAGAAAGATAAAGGGAATATCGCAGGAACAATTGGCGGAGGCGATTGGTGTTTCGAGACAAGCTGTTTCAAAATGGGAAAGTGAACAAAGCACACCGGATTTGGATAAGATTGTATTGATGAGTGATTTTTTTGATGTAACAACAGATTATCTGTTAAAAGGTATTGAACCAACAAATGAAACAGAACATATGACAATTGGTGATGTGTTAGATAAAAAGATACTGACAGATACGAATGGAAAGCGTATGAAGAAAATACTTAGATATGTACTGTACGTATTTATAGGAGTATTGGCGGTTGATTTATTGGCGTTTATTATTTATGTCATTATACATGGTTTACCAATGTAGGGGGTGACGTAATGAAGACAAATAAAGTTATAATTGGTTCTATTGCTGCTATTTTTGTGCTTGTTTTTTCTCAGATTGGTGCGCAACTGATTGCCAGTGTGTTTCATTTAACCGGAATTAGTATAGGGTTCTGCAATATAATTGCCGGTATTATTTATATATTGCTTTCGTATTTCCTGCTAAAATTATTAGTAAGTAAATTCCTAAAAACAGATATCGGAATACTTCATATCACAGTAAATGTAAAGTGGATTATTGTAGCCATTGCGTTGCCGGTTATTGTTAAGGGGATTTTTTTATTATTGCCGGGAGAATTTGTATCATCAGGAATGGATAAAAATCAGATATTTACTACATTAAGCTCAGGAATTGTATATACGGGTATTGCTGCCGGATTGGTTGAAGAAATGGTTTTTAGAGGTGTCATAATGAGCCTTATAAAGGAAAGATGGAACACAAAGGCAGCAGTTCTTGTTCCATCAGTCTTATTTGCATCGGTGCATTTAATTGGAATGAATTTTTCAGTGTTGAGCTGTATTTTAGTTTTGGTAGCAGGGACAATGGTAGGCGTTATGTTTTCAATGATTGCCATTGAAAGTGATTCAGTATGGAACAGTGGAATTGTTCATTCAATTTGGAACATCATAATCATTGGGGGAGGACTTGGCATTAGCGAAAATGCAGATGAGTATTCGGTTATGACCTATGTTTTAGATTCAAAATCCTTTGTAATAACGGGAGGCGAGTTTGGAATTGAAGCATCAGTTATTGCACTTGTTGGATACATTGTTGTTGCGTTAATAGCCTTTGTTATGATAAAGAGAAGGACAAAGAGCTCACCCAATTCATATGAGCGATTTATGAGTGAAAAAGATTAGTTAATAAAAACGATCATCTCAATAGAAAGAGATGCGGGATATGAGTGCATCTCCATCATGTCTATTGATATCTCTATCATTTATGGTATAAGCAATTTGGGAAATCCGACAGCCTCATCTATTTGAATATAGCGGGAATGTTGTCATTTTGGAAGGAAAAATGTATATTTGAGAGAGTTTCTATTTCTATCCGCAAGATTTCATATATAATAAAATCATAAAAAACACCGAGCAAAGAAGAAAGAAGGGATGTCGATGGATATCAGCCTGATTTTCTGCCTTTTAGTGGTGGTGGTGCTGATGCTGTGTCTGATTCGGATATTGATTATTCATGAAAAGCTGAAAAGGCAGTATGAGGCTTTGGAAGAAAGCTTTTACCGGGTGCAGGAATTAAACGGAGAGCTCAGGGGGCAAAGGCATGATTATCTGAATCATCTCCAGATTGTTTATGGAATGATGGAACTTCAGGAGTATGAAGAACTTCATGCTTACCTGGAACCTGTTTACAAGGATATGATGAAGATGGGAAAGGCAATCAGAACCTCCATACCGGCGGTAAATGCACTGCTGATGGCAAAGATGGGGACGGCGGAAGCAAATGGGACGGATTTTTATGTGGAGGTGAAATCTGACCTCAAAAATCTAAAGGTGGAGCCTTGGGAGCTATGTAAAGTGCTCTCTAACCTCATCGACAATGCAATCACTGCATTGCAGGAAAAAGAAGGGGAGAGAAAAATGGTGTTGGATATCAGCGAGGACAGGAGCTTTTACCTGTTTTCCCTGTCGAACAACGGACCTGCAATTCCGGAAGAACGGAGAGATGCCATATTCCGGCAAGGTTTTACTACGAAGAGAGAGGAAGGGCATGGAATGGGATTGTATATTGTGGCTGGCATACTGAAAATGAACGGCGGTACGGTTTTGGTGGATTCTGACG
>JAIDPH010000135.1 GCA_029062885.1 Lachnospiraceae bacterium | reverse complement strand
GAAATAAGTCTTGTTTGGCTCATAACGGATGTGGTTATCAATATGATTTTCTATCATAATATTACTGCGGCTATTAAAAATCGACATTTCTAATAGCCGTATTTTTCGATATATTTTAACTTTTTATGCCGAAAATAGCAGGATACTTTCCCCTCACATTCCTGTAATCCAAGCATGAACTTTTCTGTCTTATTAAGGATTTGTTCCTTTGTATGTGGAATTATGCCGCTGTGTATGTTCTGCTTCAGGCTGTTGTTTAAGTATTCATCAGGGTTTATTTCCGGTGAGTACGGTGATGTGAAAAACAGCTCTATCTCATCTTTGTGCTCTGACAGCCACCCCGCAACTATCTTTCCATGATGCACCTTTAAATTGTCCACAATAAATAAGACTTTCCTGTCCGTGTCTTTAACAAGGCGTTCCATAAAGTCTATAAATCTCTGCTGTGTCATGTTCTCCTCATAACACAAAAAATGGCATCTTCCCTGATTACTGATGGCCGAAACCATGTTTACTTTTTCCACTTTTGAATAAGATGGCACGACAGGTGTCTGACCTTTTGGTGCATAGCCGGACACATGATAAGCCTGGTTATTGATTCCTGTCTCATCGCCCCAGAAAATTACAGCATCTTCTGTTTTTGCCTTTTTTACGATGGCTGGGTATGTTTCATGCATAAAGGCATTCAGCTTTACATTGTCCTGGAAATATGCCTTTTTGGTAGGACGCTGGCAGGTCATCCCCCAGCGCTTGAGGTATTCACTCATATTGCGCAGCGTTATGGTGATGCCATATTTTTCCTCAACCAGCTGGCACACTGCGGCACGCGTCCAAAGCATAAAACTTAATTTCATCTGGTCAGGTGATCTGTCAATCAATATTCCACGAATTTCCTTCTCCTGAGCTGGTGTCAGCTGACGTTTTTCGCCAAGCTTGCGTCCGCGTTTTTTCTCTTTGAGGCATGCAGCGCCCTCCTTTTTGTATGCGCTGGAAATTCTCTTAACCGCCTGCGGAGAAATGCAGACTGTATCTGCGATCTCAGACTGTTTTTTTCCTTTTTTAATAAGCGATATCACTTGCTTTTTTATGATTTTTCTTGTTTCAGGCGATACCGTTTTTAAATTAATTATCTCCATAATTAGTGTCTGCTCACTAACTGTCCAAATTTCATATTTGCATAGTTAGTCCAGTAAGAAAAATCATTAATGGCTTTATCCCCTATCTTCCATAATGATATAGTGCTCTTTTTTCCCATCTGAAATGTCATCTATAAAATAAAGCAAAAAAATACCGCTAAGATCTACTGCAAATAGATTTGTTACCAGTATTGACAGCGCTATTGAAGACAAAGTGGTCTCTTCGAGCTTTGTCATAATTAGGCCTGCCCCATTACAGCGTTTTCCAACACTAAAAAACCGTTCAACCTCTATCCGGTCAGTATTATCCTGATATTCCTCTTTGCTGCTGTTTTTACCTTTTGATGGACGGCCCAGCTTCGGGCCTGACATTGTAATGTTATGTTCCTTACAGAAACTGCGGTTACCCCTTGTCCTGTATATCTGGTCAACAAGAACCCGTTTGGGGTAGTGGCCTGTCCGTTCTTTATAGCGGTTCATGGCATCAATAAATATAGTGCTCTCATTGTATGGGGAAAATGAAATTTTTTCAAGCCTTGCATGTCCTTTTTCATCAATGCTGACATCATACTTCGCCCCAAATTCCACAGGCGTTTTTGCTTTCCCCCTGATAATTGGGCGCAAATATGGCTGGCTGATACTGACAATACGATTCTCCACACTATGTGTGTGGTTCTCATACATGTATTTCTGCTGTTCGTAAAGCTTCAGTATTGTAAGATAACAATCTATGTACTTCGGGGCCAAGGCATAACCTTCCCCCATATATTTCTCAAGATACCCAAGGTCACGCCTGATACAGCCCAGTTGTTTGCGGATTACACTCCGGACTTTCTTTTCTGTCCGTTTTTTAGACTTTGCAAGCGCAAGATACTCTTTCCTCATCGTTCTACGGTATGTACGCGGTTTTTCCCATGGATGGAATTCTTTGTGGAAGTAATCAATCATGTCCTCAAGCTTCCCGCGTGCCTCATTGAGGAGTGAAAAATCCTGCGGATATCTTATGTTGGAAGGGGAACATGTGGCATCAAGGATCTCCGTCCCGAGATTCTCGATATCCTCTGAAGGTGTATTGGCAGCCTTCGCATTCCTGCTTTCGTTTTTAGCGGAATGCTCTTTTGTTGCACCGCTGGCCTCAAGAATGTACTCGTTTGCTTCCATGAGGTAATCAGCGCTCAGGCGTTTGCGGAAATTAACAAGGACTGTAGGCTTTACAGGAGCCTTGCAGCTAAATTTGTCCATCCCAATAAAGTACTGAAGGTATGGGTTCTCCTGTATCTCTTTTATGACACCCCTGTCAGAAAGTTTCCTGCGTTTTTGAACAATCAGTATTCCCAGGGCCATCCTGAACGGAGTTGCTGGATGGCCTGTCTTGGATGGAAACATTGCAGCATACCGTTTTTCCATTCTGATCCATGGAATAGTATGTGCCATCCTGATCCATTCATTATCAGGGTCGAGTTCCATGCCACAAGACTGATTGAAGTCAAAAAGAGTTATTTGACGATTTTGACGCTTTTCAGGAATATACATAAGCTTTCATGCCTCCAAAATGCAAAGTTTTTTAAACATATACCAATTTATATTCGCATTTATTATAACATATGTTACCTATATAATCCAATAATTAATTACTTTTCACAGTTAATGAGCAGGCACTATTTAAGTATTCATACTTATTGTAGAGACTCAGAAGGGAACTGTTATGGAAGATATAACCCACAAACAAAAAGAAATGAAG
>JAIDPH010000134.1 GCA_029062885.1 Lachnospiraceae bacterium | reverse complement strand
GCGCTAAAGCTGGAAGGCAAGAAGGGATATCGAAGTACTTTTAACGAAATTACTAAAAATGCGGTTAAGGAGTCTTTGAAAAATGCCAGAGAGATTGACATGGATTTGGTAAACGCTCAGCAGGCGAGACGCTGTCTTGACCGTATGGTGGGTTATAAGATTTCCCCGCTGCTCTGGGCGAAGGTTAAAAGAGGTTTAAGCGCCGGGCGTGTTCAGTCTGTTGCGCTAAGGATCATCTGTGACAGGGAAGAAGAAATCAATGCTTTTATCCCGGAAGAGTACTGGACTTTGGATGCAACATTTACGATTCCGGGTGAAAAGAAGCCTTTGGTTGCCAGATATTATGGAACCCCTTTTCAGAAACAGGATATTAAATCTAAAAAAGAACTAAAGGAAATAAAAGAGACATTAAGACGTGCCGACTACAAGGTGACGGAAGTAAAGAAAAGCGAGAGGACGAAGAAGGCCCCCTTGCCGTTTACTACTTCAACATTGCAGCAGGAAGCAAGCAAGGCATTGAATTTTTCTACACAGAAGACGATGCGGCTTGCACAGCAGTTGTATGAAGGCGTAGATATTAAGGGCAATGGTACGGTCGGAATAATCACATATCTGCGTACGGATTCCACCAGAGTTTCGGATGAAGCGGAGAGCATGGCAAAAGAGTATATTACGGAAAATTATGGTGAGGAATATGCCGCCGTCACCGTAACTGAGAAGAAAAATACGCAGAAGATTCAGGATGCGCATGAAGCTATCAGACCTACCGATATAAGCAGAACTCCCGCTGAAATTAAGGACTCGCTTTCAAGAGAACAGTTCCGTCTTTATCAGCTTATATGGAAGCGTTTCACCGCAAGCCGGATGGCAGCTGCGCAGTATGAGACGACTTCGGTAAAAATCGACGCGGAAGGACAGCGTTTTACGGTTTCTGCATCTAAGGTGAAGTTTGACGGTTTCCTCAAAGTCTATCATGATGAGGATGATAAGGAAGAGAGCAATACATTAGCAAAAGGAATCGACAGATACACGAAGCTTAAGTTTGAATCATTTGAAGAAAAACAACATTTTACACAGCCTGCACCGCATTATACGGAGGCGTCATTGGTGCGCGCTTTGGAAGAACTCGGAATCGGACGTCCAAGTACTTATGCTCCGACGATTACCACGATTCTTGCCAGACGATACATTGTTAAAGAAAATAAGAATCTATATGTGACAGAGCTTGGAGAAGTTGTAAATAATATAATGAAGGAAGCCTTTCCTACGATTGTGGATGTGAATTTCACGGCGGCAATGGAAGCTCTTTTAGACGGAATCGAGGAAGGAAATGTTAAGTGGAAGACCGTCATATCCAATTTCTATCCCGATTTGCAGGAAGCGGTGGAGAAGGCGGAGCAGGAGCTTGAAGAAGTGGATATTGCCGATGAAGTTTCCGACGAAGTGTGTGAACACTGCGGAAGACAAATGGTTATTAAATACAGTCCCTACGGAAGGTTTCTGGCATGTCCGGGATTCCCTGACTGCCGCAATACCAAGCCGTATTTTGAGAAAATAGGCGTACCCTGCCCTAAGTGCGGCAAGGATATTGTAATAAAGAAAACCAAAAAGGGCAGGAAATACTATGGCTGCATCGACAATCCGCAGTGTGATTTCATGGTATGGCAGAAGCCCGTGGATAAAAAATGCTCCAAGTGTGGCTCTATTATGCTGGAAAAGGGAAATAAACTGGTATGTTCGTCAGAAACCTGTTCATACGTGGAATCCGCCGAAACCGTTGAAACGGCAGAAGTATAGGTTGAAAAATCAGAGATTTTTCAACCGCAAACTACTAAATTGTTCCAAAAACCCATAAAATTCCACGAAATTTTAGGATATTCACTGAAAAATCATTGAAATGTACTTCAAAACATGATAAAATACATACATACTTTCTTGTAAGTTAAAGGGTGAAGAGTATGAGTAGTGTACAGTTACTGGATAAGACCAGAAAAATAGGTAAGCTCCTTCATAATAATAATTCGGGTAAGGTTGTTTTCAATGATATCTGTGATATTCTCAAAGAAATCCTTGGCTCGAATGTACTTGTAATAAGCAGGAAGGGGAAGGTACTCGGCATAGGTGATTTGGACAATGTGGAATCCCTGACGGAGTTAATAGTTGACCATGTGGGGGGATTTATAGACCCTATGTTAAATGAGAGGCTTCTTTCAGTCCTCTCCACTAAGGAGAATGTTAATCTGGAAACCTTGGGATTTGAGAATATTGATACGAAAAAATTTCAGGCTATTATATCACCGATTGAGATTTCAGGTGAAAGACTAGGTACACTTTTCGTATATAAATGCAATGAGCAGTACGATATTGATGATATTATACTGTGTGAGTACGGTATGACTGTAGTGGGGCTTGAGATGCTCCGTGCGGTGAACGAAGAAAATGCTGAAGAGAATCGGAAGATTGCAGTAGTCAAATCGGCAATCAGTACGCTTTCTTTCTCGGAGATGGAAGCGATTACCCATATATTCGACGAACTGAATGGAATGGAGGGTATTTTGGTTGCGAGCAAGATAGCCGATAAAGCAGGGATTACACGTTCTGTTATTGTGAATGCCATCCGTAAATTTGAAAGTGCGGGAATCATAGAGTCGCGTTCGTCAGGGATGAAAGGAACATATATCAAGGTACTGAACGATTTTGTATATGACGAAGTGGAACAGCTTAAAAAACAAGGAAGATATTAAAATTATCGGATTTAGTCAAAACAGCATAAATGACAATGGAATGGTCAATGATAAAAGGATTTATAACATGGCGGAGATTTACTGTCGTTAGAAGTCCTTTTTCCATTTTTCCCATATTATGTAAATGTTATAC
>JAIDPH010000133.1 GCA_029062885.1 Lachnospiraceae bacterium | reverse complement strand
TTATAACATAAACTTTAAGAAAAAAAAACACTATTTATAATTTTTTTATTACTCTATTGTGCACTATTTCCCCACAACTTATATGCAATCACCGGCAGAGGCCTTGCAAATCGTTCAAAAAGCTCCTCATCCGTGATATTTTCTCCATCTAATTGGTACAAATCATTCCACAGCATATATGTTGCGCCAAGCATCTGCGGCGAATATTCAGGCAGAACCCATGTACGCTCCTGCGTTTCAAATATATTAGGCTGCCATTTTTCTTCAAGAAATTCCTGATCAAGCCAGTCGTATCCTCCACCCGGTATGATATATAGATTGCTGCTTAAGGAATTAATAATAGCAAAACCTTCATTATACATCTCATATGGGTCTGCCCAATCAGTATTCCATATATGCATTTGCACATCTTTCAACTCATCGGTACGCGCTGGCCTGATTTGGGAAAAACTTCCCCATATACGAATTCTTTTGTCCGGTGCAAGCGTATGGACATAATTTGAAATTTCAGTCACATAAGCAATATAATCATTTTCATTACCATAATATTCGTCCATGCCGATGTGTACTGTATTACAATCATTAAATACCGCTGCTTTCGTCTTACCATCTAAGAATTCACTCCACAGCTTCTTCACCAGTTCTACTGTCTCCGGCTTAGATAAATCAAGTTGGTCAGCACTTTCAGGATTTCCGGATAACCCAAGCTTCGGAAAAACACTTGTTATGAAAAGACTATGTGCAGGCGTATCAATTTCCGGAACTATTTCCACTCCATATACTGCGGCATCCTCAATAAACCTCGCAAATTCTTCCTTTGTATAATAAAAATCATCGGAGGTAATACCAACGCCTTCCTCATTTTTAATATCAGATTCCAGCCTGAATCCGGCATAGAGCGATCTTGCTCCTTCTATCGTTCCGTCGTAATCACTTTGGACAATAATCTGGTTATCATTCAAATGAACTACAAGAGTATTCATTTTCTGCTTTGACATTTCCTTCACAATACCATATAACATTTCCATAGGAATTGCACGACGCCCTACGTCGATACCAAATCCTCTCACACTGTATTTAGGATAGTCGCGCAAATCACCCTTGGGCAGTTCTCCCTGTGTCTGTTCCAACAAAGCAAGGAGAGAAACACAGCCCCAGCGAACTCCCTGAGCCGTCGTTCCGAAAATCTGTGTTCCTCCACGAAAAGCACTTTTCAGGCATATCTCATATCCTTCTTCTCCCATTCCATCTATCCAGGAGAGTCCTTCAGTTTCTGCTTTAAAATCCTGCCAGAAGGATAAATAAATATCATCCGTTTCCATATCATAACGCGCGTCTTTGCTATTTGTGGCTATGGCAACTTCCACATTGCGCCCAAGCTGTTCCGAAAGTTCCTTAGCAAACAATGACGCCACCATAAACAGCTCTTCCTCATGTTCCTTCGGTATTACTATCCGTGTCTTTTCTGTCAGATTGTATGTTCCTCCCTGTGCCTGCCACTCCATTGCGGTATATCCTTCCGACAGTTCCAGACTTCCACTATCAAGGTCTACCCCCAGCGCAGACGGTATCTCTACTTCCATCCCCGGCAATTCAAAGCTGACTCTGTCCTTTTCCAGCGCAAATCCAAGCTCTACTTTAGTATCCGCAATGGTATTTGCAATCTTTCCATCCGACTCTATCAACATATCATAATCCGCTCCTATAAACTTCAGACTATACCCTTCAGGCACTTCCGGATATAAAACTGCATGGGTATATTCCCGATATGGTTCATCTTCGGGCACTTCCTTTTCTACAAGCTGCCGTCTGTTATTTGCCGGAATATCAGGCCTCTCAATCAAGAATTTATCTTTTATTCCCTCATATACCTCCATCTCCAGCACGGAAACATTTTGATAATAAAGACTTAAATCTGCCTCTTCTTTTACCACATCTGTCACATGCAGCCGCAGATATTTCGCTGATACAGGCTTATCAAGATAAATATCCTGCATTACTTCTGCCGGACGTTCGTTAAATTCCACTGCCGTTATCCAATTTTTTCGGTCATATGAATATTCAAGCATATAAGAGCAGGCATTCGTGCGTTCCCAATAAATACGTACCAACCCTACCGTCTCTTCATGAGGAAAAGATATTTCCAGCCAATGATCATTGTTCTCCCAATCGTTTGCAGAAGACCAACGCTGATTTGTATTATCTTTTATGCCGTCCCTCACCATATCTGCGGAAAACTCTTTGTTCTCTCTACTGTCTGCACGTACTTTAACACCGGAATGCAGAACCAGATTTTCTCCGGCGGTCTCTACTTCAATGCCCTCAGAAATTACCTTTGCATATATCAGATGCCAAGAATCCTGTTCCACAAAATCTGCCGGCAAACCATCTTTTCCCATCTGTAATACAAATACCAACAATATAATCAGTACAAGAACCGATAGTGTTTTCTTACAACTGCATATGTCTATTTTTAAAAATTTTCTTTTAATCATCTACAGCTTCTCTTCTTTCTGCCGTACTCTGAATACTACATTTATTA
>JAIDPH010000132.1 GCA_029062885.1 Lachnospiraceae bacterium | reverse complement strand
GAGTAGAAGTTATTTTAAACATAGATTCTTGTCACCACAGATAGTTGTCAAAAGATTCAAGCACTGTCCGCTCGAAAAACTTACCATGCTTTCCAGCTTTTTTACCTGTTTTTCCGTCCTCAGATAAAGAAAGACAGTCGATGTTCCCGGAAATTTTCTCAGAACGGCCATAATCTGTGGGATTTTCTGCTGATATTCAGCATAATTACAAAATTGGAGCCATAATTCGGATGGCGTTACAGAATTCGTCTGTTTATTAAATGGCAGCACTTTTTCTAATATAAGTTTTGTATCCTGCCCTTCCTCTTGTTTTACAGAACCTTGAAGAAAATATTTTTCTCCTTCTTCTTCGATTTTTCCGCCCATTCTTTCATACTGGGTAGGATATACAATTATCTCAAGAGTACCAACAATGTCTTCCAAGGCGAGGATAGCCATTTTTTTCTTGTTCTTGGTTGTTTTAAAGTCTATGCCGGTGATAATTCCGCCGACGGTTACATGATCCCCGTCCTCTACCCCACAGCTTTCCTCTGTGAGCAGAAAATCAGAAGTCTTTGCATTGATGGCGGAAAGCCATTCATTGTAATATTCATCCAGGGGATGTCCGCTTAGATAAATGCCCAGGACCTCCTTTTCATATGCCAAAAGTTCTGATTTTGTGTACTCTTCCTCTTTTTTAGGTTTCTCAGGTTCGGAAAAAAGTGCCAATAGTGGTGTCTGTCCCAATGTCCCGTTTTTTTTATCATACTGGACCTGGCTTAAAATATCAGGGTAACTCTCCATCATGTATTTTCTTGTATGCCCTATACAGTCAAGGGCGCCTGATTTTATTAACGCTTCTATGGCAGATTTGCCAAGGCCATTACAGTACATTCTGGTAAGGAAATCTTTCAGGTCGCTAAAAGGCTTTTGTGCCCTCTGACGTACGATTTCCATGACAACACTGTCCCCAACATCCCGTATGGAGGAAAGGGAATACAATACCTGCTTATTCTGAACAGTAAAATCCACATTTCCCACACGCACATCCGGCTTTGCAATCCGAATCTGAAGCTGCCTGCTGAGTAGAAGATATTCCGCGGTTTTAGCATTTACAGAGCGAACGGATGTCATAAGTGACGCCAGATACTGTGCGGGATAGTAATACTTTAAATAGGCGGTTTGAAAGGCAACTACCGCATAGGTTGTGGCATGGCTTTTGTTAAAGGCATATTTGGCAAAATCAATCATCTGGTCAAACACTCGGTTGGCGGCTTCTACGGGAATCCCGTTTTTTTCACAGCCGGGGATTTCATCGTCACCGTAAAGGAAAAACTGCCGCTCCTGTTCCATCACTGCCGTTTTCTTCTTCGACATGGCACGACGTACCAGATCCGCCCGGCCAAAGTTGTATCCGGCAAGCGATCTTACAATCTGCATTACCTGTTCCTGGTAAATGATACAGCCGTATGTAGGGGAAAGGATTTCCTCCAGCTGCGGAATTTCGTAGGTAATGGAGGCAGGATCTGATTTGCCTTTTAAGTACTTTGGAATAAAGTCCATAGGACCGGGCCTGTAAAGAGAAATCCCGGCAATCAGGTCTTCCAGATTTGCGGGCTTGAGCTGCTTCATAAACTGGCGCATTCCCTCACTTTCCAGCTGGAAGATACCTTCCGTCTGGCCGGTTCCGATGTATTGATAGACGGCAGTATCTTCGTGATCAATGATAATTGGTTTTCCGCACTCCTGCATGGCCTTTTTTATAACAGTCAAGGTGCGCAGACCTAAACCTTGATTGTTTCTTTTCCCTTATCAATAAGCAGAAAATCTCTATTCCGCAGCAGTTCATCTTCTTGGCATTTCAGTAGAAAGGCAGCCAGTGAAAAGGCAGCCCTTCTTTTGCCGATCCCATTTTTCCCGGATAGAATAAGCGGACCGGGATACTTCAGCTTTGTGTAGTTTTCTAAATGCATATATGCTGGCATATTTCCTATAAATGCTTTAGTCATCTGATTCCTCCGACTCAAGATAGATATAATTTCCTAGAACATCGTCAAAAACGATGCCTGCCTTATCTTGGTTTTTAATTATAAAATGTTCCAGTAACAGGATCTTGTCATGCAGATCCACTGCATATTTTAAAATCAATGCTTCTCTCAGAATTGGTTTTCTTGCATTACTTTCATAGACACAGCCAATGATATGGAACAGTAGACTGAGCGTGTTTTCGGAAATACAGGTCTTCATGTGTCCCACGGTCTCCTGAATGTTTTCCTCGTGATTTCCTGTAATAAAAAAGAACTCTGAAATGTTTTTGTAAAATAGTTTGGAATGTCTGCAACGTTTAACTGCTTTGACATTGCAAACTCCTTTCC
>JAIDPH010000131.1 GCA_029062885.1 Lachnospiraceae bacterium | reverse complement strand
TGATAATATAGATTCTAAAAAAACAGAAAACAGACCCGATACATATAATAAAGAAAAAAAGAAACCCGGATATGATATTATGACAGTCATGTCAACTACAACTGCCTTTCTGATATTAACAGTTGCAGCTTCTATAATTTTTGTATTGGTTATTAATCTGACTAAAGGAAATAATAATAACAATGCTAATAATAACGTATTACAGGGCATAGAAACAGAGAGTGTTAATGTTGAGGTTGATAACACTCAGCCTGATACATATGTCGAGGAAGAACCTATACAAAATACGGAAACACAGGAACTAACTTTAGGAACGCTGACCATTGTAAGCGATGTCAACATCCGCGATAACCCGGACACAGATAACAGTAATGTCATCAAAGTCGCCAAAGCCGCCGAGACTTACGAATATCTCGGCTTAGCGGATTATGGTAATTGGTATATCATTCTTCTGGAAGACGGCACAAAAGGATATGTATATAAAGGCTATGTTTCCACAAACTAAACTAGATATCCGGCACACCTAATTCACAGTGCCATCTTCATGGTTCAGGTTCGCGACATCATAAGATATCGTGATATCTCTGTTGCCATACAGTTTGAAATAATTCTGAATGATTCTCTCGGTTACGATACGGATATTGTCTTTTTCCGTTCCCACCAGTACCACCAAAAACTGAAAACTGCTATATCTGGTGCCTACATCTACGCCGCGCAGGGATTTCATAATCGCCTGCTCCATGCACTGCATGGCAAGCTCCATCTGCTCCAGTCTAATATCGCTGCCATCTGAAGAAAACAGGGTGAACAGAATCAGCTGCACTTCCTGATTATTTCTCTGTGAAAAATGCTGAACAAAATCATAAATACGTTCAAACTCACCATAGTCAACCTGAAACGCGCCCTGATAGGACTGTCTGTTTTCTACCATGTTTACCAGTCTGTCCAAATCCGCCTTCGACTGCTCCAGTGTCTTTGTCATGTTTGCGCTCTGATAGAAAAGATAATGTTCATCATTATCGCTCTGCTTTACATGATATAATGCCTTATCCGCCTTTCTTACCAATTCTGCATATTCTCCGCCGTCCAAGCCAAACAGGCTTATACCGATAGAGAGAGAAAGGTCCTGCATAATATTAACTTCTTCCTTCTTCCTTCTGAACGCATCTAATATCTGCTCAGCTTTATTTGATGCGTCTTCCTGCGTGGTAATACCTCCCGCATAATATAAGAATTCATCCCCACCCATTCTGCATATAATATCGTTTTTACAAACATCTTTTAAGGCATCAGCTGTCATCTTAAGAACATAGTCGCCGGCAAGATGTCCATATACCTCATTTACATGCCTGAAGTGATCCAAATCCATCATCATGACACAGCCTCTTCCACTGCGCAGACTTTCCGAAATCTCTTTTTCTCCCTGTTCCCTGCCAAGAAGTCCTGTCAGATAATCTAACTTGGTATCCAGTCCGATTTCTTCCTTAGTAACGCCATCATAAATTTTATCACTGTCGAACACCGGAAGAGCCGCATCTTTCTCGATAATATTCTGTTGCAGCGTTCCTTCCTCTATCAACTCCATAAACATATCAACAAGATATGGGTCAAACTGCGTCCCCTTTCCTTTAATCAGCTCTTCCTTTACTATTTCATCCTGCAGCCGCTTCCTGTATACGCGATTGCTGGTCATAGCGTCATACGAATCCACAATTCCGATAATCCTTGCGACAATAGGAATTTCATCACCTTTCAGTCCTTCCGGATAACCTTTTCCGTCATATCTCTCATGATGGTATTTAGCTCCGACACTGACATTGGGAAACATCCTGATATCTTTCAGTATTTCAGCGCCCACCAGCGTGTGATTCTTAATCATCTCAAACTCTACATCTGTCAGCTTAAAAGGTTTATTGAGTACGGAATCCGGTACTCCTATTTTACCGATATCATGAAGCAATGCAATATAATGAATGTTCCGCACATCCTCCTCAGACCAGCCCAGCTTCTTCGCCAGTTCCTCGGAATAGGCAGCCACCCTGAAAGAATGCCCCTTTGTATAGTCATCCTTGGCATCAATCGTATTGGCTACTGTCGTAATTGCCTCTATAGTTACAAGTTCCACTTCTCTGGTCTTCTCGTCCAGCCTTTTCTGCAAGTCCTGCCTATACCCTTCCAGTTCTATGGTGCGACGTACGCGGTTCAACATAACCATGGGCTCAAAAGGCTTCGTAATAAAGTCATTTGCGCCAAGTTTGAAACATTCCGTCTCTGTCTCCGGTTTTCTGTCAGCTGTCAGAAAAATGACAGGTATTTTGCTCCATTCCTTGTGTTCCTGCAGTTTTTTCATAACTTCGAAACCACCGATTTCCGGCATAAAAATATCCAGCAGAATTAAATCCGGAGTGTATTTCTCCAGATATTTAAACGCCTGCTTTCCCGAATTAACGCCAACTACTTTATACTCTTTCTGTAAAAGGTTCTGCGCCATAACAAGGTTTATCCTGTCATCATCAACGATTAAAATAGTATTTTTCATTTGCATACCCCATAATGATATCTTTCTTATATTATACTTTTTCTATGAATAAAAAGCAATCGAATATGTGTCAATATCCGACTGCTTTTAATATTCCTTATTATACTTTAAGTTTCCCGCATTATTTCTTTTTTAAGTCTGCGCATGATCTTTTTTTCCAGTCTGGAAATATAGGACTGGGATATACCTAACAGTTCTGCAACCTCTTTTTGTGTCAGCTCTTTGCCATCCGCATTTCCAAGTCCGAAACGCAGTCTGATAATAGTCTGTTCCCTGTCAGACAGCTTGGAAATTGCTTTAATTAAAAGTTTTCTTTCCACTTCATTCTCTATTCCCTGATAGATGACATCTTCATCTGTTCCGAGAATATCGGATAGCAGCAATTCATTTCCATCCCAGTCCACATTTAAAGGTTCATCAATGGAAACCTCCATCTTATGCTTGCTGTTTCTTCTTAAGTACATCAGAATTTCATTTTCTATACATCGTGAGGCATAGGTCGCCAGCTTGATATTTTTCTCCGGATTAAATGTATTGATGGATTTTATCAATCCGATAGTGCCTATGGAAATCAAATCCTCCACGCCCACTCCTGTGTTGTCAAACTTCTTGGCTATGTATACGACAAGCCGCAGATTATGCTCAATCAAAAGAGCTTTTGCCTCGTCTTCATATTCTGTTCCCAAATCTCCTATAATTTCATTTTCCTTATCTACCTCTAATGGTGGCGGAAGCACCTCCGCACCACCTATGTAATGTATGTCTCCCTGCTTATGTATAAGGAATCTGGTATCCTTACGCACCATTTTAAATTGCACTTTGCCGGGAATTGCCACTTTAAATACCATTTCACTTCCTCCTAGTTTTCCATTAGTTTCGGGTGTAATATCATCTGATATATACTATCTTTTGATATTTCCGTATTACAAATTGCAATGATAACCCGTCTACACCTAATTTCCCTATATGTATCTTCGATTACAAGTTCAGGAATTTCATAAGCGTCTAAAATCCCCGCCTTCCTGCCTATACTTCGATAAGGGATTGCATGATATTTCTGTGGCATGAAGCAATCATAAAGCAGCGCAGCCGCACTATTGCTGACTATACATACAGGAGCTCCGCTTACGGGTTCAGATAAATGATTTCCCGTATCAAACAGAGCAGTAAGACAGATGTTTCCTTTTCCTGTAGGAATCCGTATTTTTTTCAGTTCATCAGTCTTTTCCTCATGCAGCTTCCGTATCAGAAACCGTATGAAGCCATAGCCAAAAAAACCAAAAAATGCAAATGTACGAATACTGTAGCCAAGCTGCTTAATCCATGCAAGCTGTCTGGTAAGCCATAATACTGCACTTCCAAAAAAAAGCCCGCATACTGCCATTACCATACTGCTTTTCATTATAAGTTTTAATGACCGCAGCCCAAAAGCAACGCTAATCATTACCATACTGACAGGTATCACTCCAATAAACAGCCTTATTCTCAGATTGAATATGGGAAGCAATATGATCATACATATCATACCGGCTCCCAATAAGGCGGCCAGAAAAATTCTTCCATGCGTGGCAGTACATTTCAGAAATTTACCTGTTATTGATAGCAGATACATATTCATTACTAATTGAATGAAAAATACACTGTCAATATATAATTTGTAATACACTATCCACCTCCTGTTTTCTGCTTAATTATACGAAAGAAAGCTTGATTATTTTGTCAAATTCAGAAAGGATTTCTTTAATATTTTCTGCCTATTTACGACAAAAAATCGTCGCTCGGCAGCGACGATTCAGAGAATGCTTCGCATTCTCATTGAAATAATTTACACTTCGGCACAATTTCCTATAATACAAAAAATCGAGTGCCAGAGCACTCGATTCCAAGAATAAAAGTATGTATTTTATTTACGCTGTAAGAAGTCAGGAATCTTTAATGATTTCTCCTCAACGGAGCTTCTTATATCAGCCGTTTTATTAATACCTGTGAGCATTTTGCCCGATGTTGCCTGTGTACCTGCTCCTGCCGCCGGTGTTCCCGCCTCAGAAGCCGCTCCCGTTGGTCTGACTCCGAGATTTGCTGTATTAAATGTGGCATGTCCGGCACCTGTCACTGCTCCGCCCTTACCCTGTAATGAGGTCGGCGTTATGTATGCGGATTTAAAACCCAGCCCTCCTAAACCTTTCATCTGATTAGACTTTTCTTCAATACCGGTAGCTATGATCGTAACATTACAGGTATCCGTCATACTCTCGTCATACATAGCTCCGAAGATACAGTTAATATCGTCTCCGGTTAATTCCTTGACATAGTTAGCAGCTGCGTCAGCATCCGAGAGGCTGATATCTCCGGATACATTGATGATTACATCGGTTGCGCCCGAAATAGTTGTCTCAAGCAGCGGGCTCTCCACCGCCATTTTGACAGCCTGACTTGCCTTGTCATCTCCTTTACCGCTTCCGATACCAATATGTGCGATACCCTTGTCCTTCATAACTGTCTGTACATCGGCAAAGTCAAGGTTGATGACTGCGGGCAGATTAATCAGGTCCGTAATACCCTGTACAGCCTGCTGAAGCACTTCATCCGCTTTTTTCAGGGCATCCGGCATGGTTGTCCTTCTATCGACGATTTCCAATAACTTATCATTAGGAATAACAATCAATGTATCAACATTATCTTTTATCTTATCAATACCGCTTAAAGCATTGACCATACGAACCTTAGCTTCAAATCTGAACGGCTTGGTAACAACACCTACTGTCAGGATCCCCATATCCTTAGCCAGTTTCGCTACCACAGGAGCCGCACCGGTACCGGTTCCGCCGCCCATTCCACAGGTTACGAACACCATATCCGCACCCTTTAAAGCTGCGGCAATCTCTTCTTCACTTTCCTCAGCTGCCTTCTCACCAACCTCGGGCTTAGCTCCGGCGCCAAGACCTTTAGTCAGTTTCTCTCCTATCTGTAACAATTTAGGCGCTTTACAAAGCTGCAAAGCCTGTTTATCGGTATTGATTCCAATAAAATCAACACCGTCAATACTTTCATCAATCATTCTATTAACAGCATTATTACCTGCCCCGCCAACACCAACTACTATTATCTTAGCGGCAGATTCAGCATCGTTTGTCTTAATCTCAAGCAAGGTAGTACCTCCTTCAATAACAAAAATAAACTCATATAGATTATCATATAATTATTTTTTCAATTTATCAACCCCAATTTTACGATTTTCTAACTTTTCTATTTTTTTCCAAACTAATTCTGCTCAAAGCTTATCATTGTAGTATCCTCTGTGTATTCTCTCATATTTAGAGTTCCGCTCTTTCCTTCTAAATCCGGAAGCATATACTGCAGTTTCATAATTTTCTCATCAATATCATTGCTGTCTCCCATTGCTACTTTCACTTCATCAAAGATTAGCGTCACCTGATAATCAGGAGAAAAATATATCTTGTCCACTGTCATTGAATACTTATCGAGCAGTTGTGTAATATTTAAAATATCTTTGAAAACCTCCTGATTTTCAATTGGAAGCGTTTCATGCAGCATTACATAGTCAAATGCAAGTCCCGTCACTTGTGGAATACCCGGCGTAGCTTCTTCGGAAGTTTCCACTACAATGCCGTCTTTATCAAAATATATATATCTTCCCAGGTACGCCACACAGCCTGCCACGGCTTTTTCATATACTGTTATCCTGACCGTGTCCTTAGCTTCTATGTCCACATCCATTGTTTCAATGAACGGAATGTCTGCAATATTTTTATCACGGTATTTTAAAGAAAGCAGAATAGAGTTATGGTCGTATTTTCCATTCATAACCATATCTATAATTTCCGCATCAGTATAATGTGTGTTTCCGTCCACATATACTGTAGTAATGGTATAATTATCCATAATATAAATGTATCCTGCAATAACCGCAGCAAGAATCAGACAGCCAATCGCAGAAAGAACAGCAATTCTTTGCATTCTACCAAAACGAACTTTCTGTTCCTTCTGCTCATTTTTTGTCGTATTATTTTTTATAAGCCTCATATATGAAGGCTTTTTCTCTGCTCTTCCCATACTTTTTCCACATATTTATAACTAATTGATTATTTTACATTCAACTCCAAGCGTTGCTAAGTCCTGACATATATTTTCATAGCCTCTCTCAATATACTGCCTGTTCTTTACAATGCTCATGCCTTCCGCCGCGCTGCCTGCAAGTACCAGAGCAGCCCCGCCCCGCAGCTCTTTAGCCGTTAATGCTGCTCCTTTAAGCTTCTTTTGCCCTTCTACGAAAAGCATATTTCCTTTACAGGTAATCCCCGCTCCCATTTTCTTGAGCTCAGGTACGATACGGAATCTGTTTTCAAAAATAGTCTCTTCTAAACTGCCGCTGCCCTCGGCAAGCGTCATTGCTACAAGAAATGCTGACTGCAAATCGGTAGGGAAGCCCGGATAAGAATCTGTCTTAAGTTCCTGAAGCATTTTTCTTCTATTCCTACAAGCAATCTGTATACCTTCCGTGCTCTCATGGATTTCAGCTCCCATACCGGCCGCCGCCTCTATGACAGCTGTCATCTGTGTACATGGAGCTTCTTTTAAAAAGATTTCACCACCGCTGCACAGGCATGCTGCCAGATAAGTACCTGCCACAATCCTGTCTGCCGGAATGCGGTAGGATATTTCATGCAGCCTCTCAACTCCGTGAATTATAATTCTGTCCGTGCCGGCACCTTCAATCTCAGCACCCGCCTCTTTTAAGAAATCACATAGCGTATAAATTTCAGGCTCCATTGCCGCATTTTCTATAACAGTATTACCCTTCGCAAGAACTGCGGCAAGTACGACATTTTCCGTCGCCCCTACGCTGACAAACGGAAATCTGATATAAGTTCCGTTTAATCCTTTGGTCTCCGCAACAAAACCGTCTTCTCTCTCTTCAATAACTACTCCCATCTTTCTAAGAGCCTGAAGATGCAGGTCAATAGGCCGCTGACCTATCACACAGCCACCCGGATACTGCATGCTGACACTTCCGGTTCTGGCAAGCAAAACTCCAAGCAGCATTATTGACGAGCGCATCACACCGACAGAATCAGACGGCATGTCGCACATGCAAAGTCTGCCGGCATCAACCTTTATCGTATGTTCAATCCGCGTAATATCGCAGCCTAAGCTCTCCATCAGACGGAGCATATGGCTTACATCGCTTATCATTGGGCAGTTTTCTATCTCACATATGCCGTCTATTAACAGCGTTGCTGCAAGTATCGGCAACGCTGCATTCTTAGAACCCTGTATTCTCGTCTCGCCCATCAGGCAGTTTCCACCATATATCTGAATTGCATTCATAGCAAAACCTCAAAGCAGATAAAAAATATGACCTACTTTATCTATATGGTAAAAACTGTAAAAATTATCTTGTACTTATAAATCTTTTAAACGAATTCCTTTAGCTACACTTAAAACAAGACCAATCTCTATTAACAGAAATACGACCGAC
>JAIDPH010000130.1 GCA_029062885.1 Lachnospiraceae bacterium | reverse complement strand
TTGTCTAGTGGGCTCGGAGATTTGTATAAGAGTCAAGAAGAGGAAGGATAAAACTGATGGAGCAATTATTTATAAGAATTTTGAATATGAGTCTTACAGCAGGAATATCGATTCTGGCAGTGCTTATTATCAGATTTATGCTTAAAAGGGCTCCTAAGATTTTTTCATATGCACTATGGGCAGCAGTGCTGTTCCGCTTGTTGTGCCCGTTTTCATTTTCTTCAGCAGTCTCTCTGTTAGGAGTCCTTAGAGCGCCGCAGGCAGAGCAGGGTAAAATAGAATATATTCCTGAAAATATCGGTTTAATGGAGCAGCCGGCGGTGAATCTGCCTGTTCCGGCAGTGGAGAACACTGTTAACGAGTCATTGCCTGCTGCAAATATAGGAGATTCTGCCAATCCTATGCAGATTGTGATATATATAGGAGCATGTGTTTGGATGCTTGGTATCGTTGTTATGCTGGCATATGGAATTGTGACATATTTGAAGCTGCGGAGCAGGCTTAAAAAAGCGGAGCATGAAAGGGATAATATTTTTATAGCTTCTGACATATCAACTCCTTTTGTCTGCGGTATTTTAGCTCCAAGAATCTATCTCCCTTTGACACTGGGAGATGAAGAAAAACGGTATATATTGCTGCATGAACAGATTCATATAAGGCGCGGTGACCATATCTTGCGGATTATAAGCTTTTTCGCGCTTTGTCTGCACTGGTTCAATCCACTCGTCTGGCTTGCTTTTTTCACAAGCGGTAAAGATATGGAAATGTCGTGTGATGAGGCTGTGATACGTAAAGCTGGGAGCGGAGTTAAGAAGGAATATTCTGCGTCTCTGCTTTCCTTAGCATCGGGAAGAAAAATTGTGACGGGGATTCCGCTCGCTTTCGGAGAAGGAGAAACAGGCAGCAGAATCAATAATATTCTTAAGTATAAAAAGCCTGCTAAAATAGCAGCGGCGGTTGTTGCAGCAGTCTGTATACTGGCAGTAATCGCGCTGGCTGCAAATCCGGGACATACGGGAGTGGAGGATGACGAAGCTTCTTTAAGTAATGATGAAGTATCGGAAGTTTATTACGGAGTGGTTTCAAATATAGTATTAGGAGACAGCAGCCGCATGGTAGTCACTGTTCCCAGGATAGGAGATATGGAGATTCCGGAAGCGAAAGAGGTTTATCCTTTTATCGAGATAGAAGATTTTTCGGGGCTAAAAGTCGGAGACTTAGTAGAGATTACATTTCCAAAGGGGGAGGAAGTTGGGATTATGGAAGTGTATCCGGGACTTTTTTCTTCTGATGCTGAAAGCATAGTCATAAAAGGAGAGGGATTTGCAATAAGTCCTTCCGGTGCAGGCAGATACATGTTTACGGTTCCGTGGGGAATCGCGCAGGATGCCGAGACGGGTGATACTCTTGAAATCTATTATAATGATGCGGAAGCAAGTTTCTATTATGACAGGGAAGAAGCTGGGCAGGAAAAAACGCTTCTGGCGGTAACGGACGTATTGTCTGTTGACATAGATAATTATGATGTTTGGGTAGTATTATCCGCAGAAGAGGTAAATACTTTCCTGGCTCAGTTTGGACACGGAATTACCTGTACTGTTATAAAGCAGACGGGCTTGGGAACATCAAACGGACAGAACGTAGGAGAAGAGCCGAATACGGAAGATAGACAGAATGTAGAAGATGGAAAGAATGCAGAAGAAATACAGAGCATGGAAGATGTGCAGTACGCAGAAGAAGCAGTGGAACTGACTCGTGAACATCTTATGAGAGGCGCAATTGTGGATGGAATTTACAGAGTATATGTCCGCTCTGCTTCTCGCAGCGCAAGAGGAATAGACAGATATATTGTAGACGGCATGGAGGATGGCGAAGAACTGCTTTTTCTTGCTTTTTCGGACGACTGCCGCTTTCTGACCAATAAGAAAATCAATGGTTTGAGTTATGAAGAGACTTCATATGATGATTTTATTAATTTGACTCAGGAATTATTTTCATACCGGAATCCCCCTATGCTTTTGACATTTGAGGACGGTCTTATAACCGAGGCGGTTCTGGAGAATTATTACGGCGGCGGGATTTCGTTTGATGCGGTGTATCCCGATACGTGGTATGAAGATATTCAGGATATTACGTCGCTTGATGAAATAGAAGTTCTTAATACCTATTATACTTTGGAGAGTCGGGAAGAGATGGACATTGGGGATGGCATCGGAGTGGAACAGATTCTGGTGTATACAGGAAATATTGGTGACGGCGACAGCGGAATTGTAATTTTTAACAATGAAGAGGGTGAATTGATATGCGCACTTTCTGCTCATCATGCCCGCGCCGGTTGGAATAATATTTATGTGGGAGAACGCGACGGAGTCGGGTTTATTATGACTATGCATATAGAAGACAGAGATAATTTCGGAATTTATGACTATCATGTATTCCGGCTGGCGGACAACGGGGATATGAAGCTGATTGCAGGTTCATCTTTCGAATGGCGCGACAGCATTTCCTATGATGATGAGCTGTTCTGCGAATGGGCGGAAGAAATGAGCGGATATCTCGCAGATAGCCGCCTCATGCTCAGCACGCAGGAAGGAGAACTTAATACTGAACATGTATCTGAGGCGGATAAATATAATTATGAAACGCTTAAAAGATAAATTTAGGATTCCTAACAATTCTGCAGCGCTTTTGTGACGATTGACTTTTTCAAGACCATCTGTTATAAATAGAACAATAATCTCGCAAAAACTGAGGTGGGATAGATGATAACAATAGCGATATGCGATGATGATAATAGTCAGATTAAAGCTTTGAAAAAAATGCTGACTGAATGGAACAGTAGTACTGTTATACGCGAATACAACTCAGCAGAGCAATTTCTATTCAATTATCCCGATGTTTCTTGTGACCTGCTCTTACTCGATATTGAAATGGGCGATATGAACGGAATGGAACTTGCTAAGGAACTCAGAGCCAAGGGGGATATGCTGCCGATCATATTCATCACCGGATTTTCAAAGTACATTGGTGACGGCTATGATGTGGAAGCATTGCACTATCTTCTGAAGCCTGTGGACAAGAAAAAGCTGTTTCAGGTGCTTGACCGATATGCGGACCGTCATAAACCGGACAATAGAATAATTTTGCAAAGCAACGGTGAATCGGTGCTTGTAGCTTCTGATGATATTGTATATCTTGAAGCATTCGGAAAGAAAACACAGGTCACCCTGAACGACGGAAAAGAAATTATCTGCACCTGCGGATTGAGTGATGTATACGGGAAGCTTGGACAAGGCTTTGTTTCCTGCCACCGCTCATATGTCGTGAACATAAGATTAATCAGAAGCATTTCAAGGACTGAGGTTACAATGGACAGCGGCAAAAAAATACCGGTTTCCCGCAGATTATATGACAGAGTAAACAGAGCATTTATTGACTATTATAAGGAGGCTCGAAAATGAAAACAGCTGTCATTGTTACTCTTATCATTGTCTGCATCGCATTGCTGATAGCTGTATTTTTCCTTATAAGAAAATTATTCTATTATCTTGTGGATAAGCGTATTGCTGAGTTTCAAAGCGACCTCATCAACAAGCAGACCGAGGAAATACAGAATATATACCGTCAGATGCAGGCGTGGCGGCACGACTATCGTAATCATATTCAGAATGTGAAAAACCGTCTTGGCAATGATCAGGGCGAGCTTGAACAGTATCTTGACGATTTAGCTGATGATCTCACGCATGCGGATACCTCTATCCAAACGGGAAATGTTATGGCGGACGCCGTACTTAACAGCAAGTTGTCAGTTGCAGAGCAGAAAGGGGTTCAGCTTAATATCAAGGCACATATACCGCAGGGCGTGGTAATGACTGATGTGGAGCTGTGTTCAATATTGGGAAATCTGTTTGATAATGCTCTGGAGGCTTGTGAAAAAATGTCATACGATCAGCGCTTCATACGTGTATATATTGATGAATTCAAGGGACAATTTTACCTTTCTGTACAGAATTCTTCTCCGACCGTCAGACGTGACAGAGGGATTTACCATACTACAAAAGCAGGCTCTCACGGTTTCGGGCTGTTCCGTATCGACCGTATTGCAAAGAAATACGGTGGATATGTCAATCGTCAGTATGAGGAAGGAATATTTGCGACCGAGCTTCTTTTTCCATTAAATGGATAATTCCTGCTATTCATTCCGTATTTTGACCGTTCGTTCCGAAATTTGACCGAGCGGTCTTTTTTTGTGTCATACTAAGGATGGAGGTGGGGATGGTGAAACGCGTTAAGATAGCGAAATACACCAAAGAGAAAAATAAAGCTGCATGGGCAAAATATAATGCAGAAAGAGCTGCAAGAAAATACGGTTTATGGGAAAGTCTTCAATATGTCTTTTCGCAGGCGTGGACAGTCGATAAGTTTATGGTACTGATGGTTTTCACGGGCTTTCTGTTTGATAAGGGCTGGGAGATAGCAGCTATGTTTACGGATAAATATGTGGTAGAACTTGTACTCGGCGAACGGAACAGGTACACACTTACGGCAATAGTCATAGGTCTGCTTATAGGAGAACGGATTCTTACGGAGCTTAGCAACATCGCATATACCTACAATTGGTGGGTCGGCAGTTTCCGTTTCCGTAGGCATATGCAGAGCGTTCTTGTAAAAAAGAACATTTATACCGACTATGAGAACAACGAAAAAACGTCGGTGAACGACGCACTGAGCAAGGCACATTACGCCTCGGAAAACGTCGCATATGATACTCTGTACAATGTGAAAGCGCTGTTGGGAAATATATTTGCGTTCGTTGCATTAGGCAGTATATTATCATTTCTCAGTCCGGTCATGATATTGCTTGTCGGTGTTCCGAGCTTTATAAGCTATAAGCTTAATCGGCGCAAGATGATGTGGATATGGAATATGGCTGATAACTGGCAAAACTATGACCGACAGCTTGAATATATCCACTCGGCATCTTCAAATATCTCCTACGCTAAGGATATGCGGATATTCAATCTGCCCAGATTTTTCAAACAGCTGCTTAACCGTTCCTTTGCCAATCGGCATAGCTGGTATGAACAACAGGACGAATGGTCGTTCAGACATGATGTGGCGGAGCAGGTCGTTTTGTGGACAGGTTATCTTTGTTCTTACGGATATGTTGTGTACAAGGTGTTCACAGGAAATATCGGTGCAGGTGATTGTGTGCTGTATTTCAATGCGATATCGCTGCTGTCTAATACCGTATACAGCCTTGTAGGCAGCTACAGCGGTTTTCAGTGGTCGAGTGATAATATTTCATACGCAAGAGAATACTGCGACCTGCCCGACAAAACAAACAGAGGCAAGGGTGAACCTCTGCCGAAAAACGATTATGAGATCGAGTTTAGAAATGTCAGCTACACATATTATAAAGCCGATGAACCCACTATCAAAAACCTTTCATTTACGCTCCATAAGGGTGAACGGCTTGCGCTTGTCGGTCTGAATGGTGCAGGTAAGACCACACTTATCAAGCTGATGTGCGGACTTTACGACCCCACCGAGGGCGAGATACTGCTAAACGACAAACCTGTAAACGCATATAACCGCGATGAATACTTCACTCTGTTTTCTGCTGTATTTCAGGACATAAACGAGCTTCCCGTCAGTATTGCGGAGAATATTTCGGGCGAAAGCTACGAAAGTACCGATAAAGAAAAACTTATCCGATGCATGAAGCAGGCGGGGCTGTACGAAAAGGTCATGAGCCTGCCTGAAAAAGAAAAGACGCATCTTGTAAGGAGCCTTTATGATGATGCAATCGAACTTTCGGGAGGCCAGAAACAGAAAATGGCTTTGGCAAAGGCGCTTTACAAGGATGCGCCAATACTCCTGCTGGACGAGCCTACCGCCGCACTCGATCCAATGGCAGAGCAGGAAATGTATCTGAACTATGCGAACTTTTCCAAGGGCAAAGCAAGCGTTTTTATATCGCACAGGCTTGCATCAACGCGTTTCTGCGACAGGATAATCATGCTTGAAAATGGTGGGATAGCAGAAACAGGCACGCACGATCAGCTTATGAAGGCAGGCGGTAAATATTCGGAGCTTTATGAGTTGCAAAGCTCCTATTACAACGACAAGGCGGTGAATGAAAATGAGTGATACCAAGGACGTAAAGCTGACCGCCAAGGAGCGGCGTAACATCATACTGAAGGCGATAAAGCTCAATGAACAGGCTGATAATGGCTTCACGTTAAGACTTGTCATTTGTGGTATCCTGTCACTTGCAAATGAGTACCTGTTCATATTGCTGATAAGCTTTGTAACAAACGGAATAGCAGACGGAAGAGAACTTAGCGATCTGCTTGCCTCTACGGCGGTTATTGCAGCTATATGCCTTTCGGTACAGATAACTGTCAATTTTATAAAGCGACGTGAAAACAGTCATAAAGCAAAACATGATATGCGGCTGCGCAGTATACTGAACGAAAAATTGATGAATATGGATTACGTACATCTGGAAGACCCCGATATGCAGAACCGTTATAATATGTGCACAAATTACCTGTTTAGCTTCCATGGAGTATCGTCTGTGCCGACGATTATGGGCGGGATTGCGTCAGATGTATTTAGGATAATGATAGGAGCAGTGCTGATAATCCCATCGGTAATGCGCAGCAGCGCTCAATCCGGCTTTACCGGTTTCATAACTTCACCATGGGGATTTTTGGCTGCTGCTGCTGTTGTCACCGTTTCGGAGTTTGTCAAAAACATGTATTTTATCAAAAAAACTTTTTATACCCAAGAAGATGTCATACGTGATAAACGGCATCTGTTGAGCGAGCGTGTCTATTCGTCGTATATGAATTATGTAGTGAACAATTATCGCAGCGGCAAGGAGATACGCTTGTATGCCGAGCAGGAACTGATATTGGGAGAGATGCAGCGGTGTACGGATGAAGATCATAAGCTATGGTTTAGAGCTTTTATCAAATGGCGTAATAAGTATAGTATAGGTGTTGAGCTGATGAACCTTATCTCAGCAGGAGTTATGTATGGTTATGCTATATTCAGGGCGATTTGCGGCATGTTATCTGCGGGAGAAGTTATAGCGTTCGTTATGCTGTTCACAAGAGTTTTACGCGGAATAACAGGCATATCGAACGAGTTGACCGATTTCAAAGTGTCCGCCGAACACTGCAAGGATGTTTTCGACTTTTTGGATATCCCCGACAAGAAGTACAAGGGCACTATCCCCACAGAAAAACGTAAAGACAACGAATACGAATTTGAGTTCCGCCATGTATGGTTCAAATATCCGGGCAGCGAGCAATATGTTCTCCGTGACATTAATTTGAAATGGAGAATCGGCGAAAAAATGGCTCTTGTGGGACGCAACGGCTGCGGCAAATCAACGCTTGTCAAGCTGCTGTGCCGGCTCTACGATCCAACAAGGGGCGAAATAACGCTCAATGGTGTGGATATCCGCAAATATGATTATGAAGAATATATGGCGTTGTTTTCCGTGGTGTTTCAGGATTCTAAGCTGTTCTCTTTCAGCGTTGCCGAGAATGTAGCAGCGAGCACGGAATTTAACGCAGAGCGTGTCGAGGATTGTGTTCGCAGAAGCGGACTGTCAGAGCGTTTTGACAGTATGCCGGACGGTATCAATACTTATCTGTATAAGGATTTTGATGAACATGGCGTTGAAATCTCCGGCGGAGAGGCGCAGAAGATATGTCTTGCAAGGGCGATATATAAAGGTTCTCCGTTCATCGTTTTAGATGAGCCTACGGCTGCACTTGACCCGATATCAGAGCATGACATTTATACAAAGTTTAACGGTATTGTAGGCACGAGAACAGCTATCTATATTTCGCACAGACTTTCAAGCTGTCGTTTCTGTGATGAGATTACGGTTATGGATCAAGGTGAAATCGTGGAGCGTGGAAGTCATGATGATTTGATAAAAGCCGGCGGTAATTACAGCAAGTTATGGTCGGCACAAGCGGAGTATTACAAAGATACGGCAGCAGAATTATTTG
>JAIDPH010000013.1 GCA_029062885.1 Lachnospiraceae bacterium | reverse complement strand
TAAGCTGTCTAAAATATTATAGCATAAAACATATACGATATGGTGAATCGGTCAGAGTTCTTTCAATATTTTATTTTTTACCGAAGCAGTATATTAAAAAATAATGTAATTGCAAATGCGCTTGTGGTAGAATAAAATCATTAAACAATCCAACAAAGCGAAATTAGAGAGGAAATGTTAAAAATGATAACATCAAATATAAAAACAATTATCCAAAGTGATATTCATAAAGTTTGGGAAATCGTTTTAGAGGTTGATAATTACAGTGCATGGCGGAGTGATTTGAGCAAAACAGAAACTGTAAATGAAAAGCAGTTTATTGAATATACCAAAGAGGGTTATCCAACCACGTTTACCATTACTGTTGTAGAACCATACCAGCGCTGGGAGTTTGATATAGAAAACAGTAATATGAAGGGACATTGGATTGGTATTTTCACTTCTAAAGATACAGAAACAGAAATAGATTTTACAGAACATGTAACAGCTAAAAAAATTTTTATGAAGCCATTTGTAAAACCTTTTTTGAAAAAGCAACAGGCGCAGTTCGTTATGGATTTAAAGAAAGCACTTGCTCCCTAACTTCCATTTTATCGAACCCGGAAGCCTAAAATTACGAGGAGGATGTATCGTGCTGTCTGAAGATTTGATTTATGAAATCCTTTCTGTAGTGGACGAAATCCCTGCTGGGCGTGTTGCCACCTATGGACAGATCGCCAGGCTGATCGGAAGAGAAAAAAATTCCCGTTTAGTAGGAAAAGTGTTGCGCATGTCACATCTCTACAGCAACTATCCCTGTCACAGAGTGGTCAATCATGCAGGAAGACTCGCGCCCGGCTGGCATGAGCAAGGAGCTCTGTTGAAAGACGAGGGTATCATTTTGAAGGATGAAACTCATGTAGATTTGAAATATTATCAGTGGGACTGCTGAAAGCTTATATCTCTTACTGAAGAGCTTAATCGTTCAAAGGAGCAACCATGCCTTAAGCCGTTGCCCCCTGATTGCTTACAATTCGCTTAGGCGAATTCTGAGACTATCAAATTTTCTTAACAGGAACCCATAACTCACAAAACAGACCACTTTCACCTTTTTCAAAGTATATTTCATAGTCTGTATCGTCCGTCTGCGTGTAACCTGTTTGCGGAACAAATTCTTTAAAAAACTTGCTCCACGTTTCCCCTAAGCAGTCGCCGTCGGGACCAAAGCACTTAAACACGGCGTAGTCTGCAGGTTCCGCTTCCCATATAGAATAGCCGTTTTGGGTAAAATGCTCCAGTTTTGTAGTATCGGTATTTTCATCAATCATAATGCCGATCCCGTAATTAAAATGAGTTTCGCTGTCTCTCACAGGGCTACACAAGCCATACAAATCTCTTTTTCCCTCAGTCCGAAGCAGTCTCATAGGTTCAATGAGATTTTTTTCAGAACATTCCGTCCAAAAATCTGGGATACTGTGATCATCGTCATCATTGCTGATTTCGTTCGGAAAAGCTCTTACCAATGCAATAAACTGTTGTCTTTCCCGGTGCTCAATCCTGTAATCCATAATACTACCGCCTTCCAATATAATTTTTATTACAAGCGGATTAAACAAATGAAGTTTTGTGCCCTTTTTCTTTGCCTGTTTCGGAGTTGAGCCATGAAATCGTGAAAAAGCTTTACTAAAGCTTTCCGGCGATTCATAGCCATACTTATATGCAGCGTCAATCACCGATATATCCGTTGTTTGCAACTCCTGAGCCGCTAATGTAAGCCGTCGTTTTCTGATATACTCATTCGCCGTCATTCCCACAATAAAACTAAATGTCCGATGAAAATTGTAATTTGACATATGCACGCTTTTTGCGACCTCGGCATAACTTATGTTTTCACAAATATGCTCTTCCATATAGCATATTGCCTGCTGTATAAGCTGTATCGACACTGCGTTTAACCCTCCTTGTATGCGCTGATTATAACTAATCGTACTTTGAAAGTCCTGTTCTCGTTTGCACTAATTTGTCTACACAGTTAAAACCATAAAATTCTCAGTATCGTAAGCCGAGATTGAGTATTCAAATAAACATAAACACCAGTAAATCAAAATACATATGCAAGGTAATCGGCACAAGTATGCTTCTGCTCTTTATAAATGTGATGCTAAAAATAACGCTCAATGCCATTACCTCTATAAATTGCAAACTTGTAAAGTAACTAATAAAATTTCCGCTGTAAATCCATGTCGGGAAATGCATTACAAGGAACATTACAGCATTTATGATTATGTAAAACCATTTTCCATTTTCGCGGATTGTGGCATTGAGCAGCCACCCCCGGAAAACCATTTCTTCTGTCAGACCTACAAACAGGACAATTATTATTTTGTCCATTCCAAAATCTCTGACTATTTCCACTCGACCGTTTTTCAGGATTGCGCCTGCCAATATGTAAATTGTAAAAAAGATAAAAATCGGCAGATATTTCAGCCAGTTAACTTTGGTTGAAAACATCTCTTTTAAAGTAATATAAACATCTGATTTGAAGTGCCAAACCAGCAGAATTGCGGGAAATGTCCACACTAGGTTTTTAATAATGCCAGATTTTATCAATTGTGATATGCATTCATTTCCAAAGGTATTGCTAATAAAAGTCTTTATCCAAAACTCCCATACAGTCCATATACTGTAAAATACGATTACATATATGATCAGCACCGGCATCTTCAACGCAGAATTCATTCTCTTCATTACAGTCAACCTCAGAAATCTTAATTTATTACTTCAATTATTTTCCCCATTTAAACATTCTTTGTACTGCCTTACGCAAGAAACATTTCCGGCCTTCTGTTCCGCCACCATTTGCATTAAGCCGTGCTATGCTTTCCGATATACTTTCTCATGACAACAGCAGATGATTCCTTTTCTCCCCATTTTAATAAAACTTTTTCTTCAGCTGCAAACCCCTGTTTTTTCCAAAAGTCTAACGCATTCCCCTTATATGTATCCACAACATCTATGCGAATAGCACATCGCTTCATACCAATCATCTTTTTTTCAAATAAATCATATATAAATCTACCTGCACCATTGCCTTGAATTTGCTTGTCAAGCATCATAATCGAAAGATACACTGTCTCATCTGGTTTGTAATCCAACACACCGACAATTTTATCTGCACTTTCATCTATGATTACACATGAAATAAAATTCATAGTTTTCATTTCTTCTTGTTCGCTTAGAATAAAACTACGATTTACACTGTCTCGTCCTAAATGATTGGTCAAAAAAATCCAATTTGAATTATAAATCTGTACTATAGTATCCACATCACGTGGAGTTGCTTCTCTAATTGTATATTGCATTTTACATTCACCTTTACCATCACATACACATTTTCTTAGTTAAATTGGGTAGACATTGTCTACCCAATTTACATCATAATCCAGTATTAAGGTTTCCACAAAATTTCCAAATTTATTTCTTTTTGTTATCTCCGCCCTATCAAATCCCTAACCAAAGCTTAACATGGTGTAGTAAGCGACTCACTTTGCCATAAAATCATTAATTTTACTATTTTTTTAAGTACTGCACCTGGGTATATGTGTTTAGTGTAACGCTTTATCACTATGCACCATTATGTAAGTCTTACCGTCTCCTGTCAATCTGAGCCGTCCTATAGTATGCCGATTTATCCTCGTACTTCCGTGCCTCCGCCGTTGCCAGCACATTGTTTATCCCGGCCGTGATATCGGTATTACTCTTCCAGTCAGCGCCCACCGCCATATTGACGGAGAACTCTGCCATGCTTTGTTTTAATCTTGCTACTCTCTCTTGAAATTCCGACTCTTCGATGCCCGCACAGATGGCCAGAAGCTCGTCGCCTCCGATACGAAACAGTTTGAAGCCGTCTCCGAAAGCCGCCTTCATACACTCACAGGCAGAAAGAATCAGACGGTCTCCCTCCGCATGCCCCTCTGCATCGTTCAGCTGCTTCAAACCGGTGATATCGCCATAGACGATTCCTATACTCTCATCGGAACGCATATTCTCCATATACTGCACCATAGCGTATCGGTTACCGATCTGAGTGAGCTGATCAAGGTATGACATACGCTTCAGGTTCCTGACTAAATTTCTCATTTTGAGCAGAGACTCAATGAAGTGACCCATAATCTGCAACATATTGGAGATATAGTTCAAGGCTTCTGCCGGCGGATTATCCACCCCATAAAACCCGATCACCCTGCCGTCTTCATATAACGGTACTTCACATACGGAATGGACGTTTTGCCGTTTTAATATCTCATATAGAATCGGGGTCTTTGCCTTGATATCTTCGATATCCCTGATTGTCACGCACTGGTCTTCTGCAAAGATACGATACCACCCTTCGCAAACTTCCGCCGAAAGATTCTGCATATTATCCTTC
>JAIDPH010000129.1 GCA_029062885.1 Lachnospiraceae bacterium | reverse complement strand
AGTGTATACTATACCTTAGAGACTGGTATGGAGGTATAAGTACGATGCTGAAAAGGAAGATTACTCAAAGTCTTATCGACTGGAAGAATTCATCAGACCATAAACCGCTTATTATTAAGGGATGCAGGCAGTGCGGAAAGACATTTTCCGTTATGGATTTTGCGAAGGAGTATTATAAAAATGTGGTTTATCTGAATTTCTTTGAGAATCCTGACTATGCTTCCGTATTTGCGGGTTCTTTGGAGGTTGACAATATCATTATGTTGCTTTCCGCTCTGCTTCCGGGAGGAGCTGTATTTGAGGCGGGAAAAACTGTACTGATCTTAGACGAAATTCAGGACTGTCCGGAAGCCAGAACAGCTTTGAAATTCTTCCGCACTGACGGACGGTTTGATGTGATTGGAACTGGCTCCCTTCTGGGCGTGAAAGGTTATGGAAAAGAACCTAAGTCTATACCGGTAGGTTCTGAAACTGTTATCGATATGTACCCTCTGGACTTTGAGGAGTTTCTATGGGCAAACGGAATTACGGAACAGGTGATTGATCTGTTGAAAAAAAATATGGAAACGCAGATTCCGATTCCGGAGGCACTGCATAGTCGTATGAGACAATTACTTTTACAATATACTGTTGTAGGTGGGATGCCGGATGCAGTTCAGACTTTCGTGAATACCAAACAGATGGATGAAGTGCTACGTATTCAGCGGAATATTGTTCGCTCTTATGAAGACGATATGGTAAAGTACGCGGAAAGAAAAGATAAATCTTGCATCAGAGAATGTTTCCAGTCTATCTCGAAGCAGCTTGGTAAAGAAAATAAAAAGTTTCAGTACTCCGTTGTTAAAAAAGGTTCTACGGCATTAAGATATGCGGGAAGCTTGCAATGGATTGAGGATGCAGGTATTGTTGTACGGTGCTATAATCTTTCGATTACTGAATTACCCTTAGACGGCAACGCCGAAAAGGATGTTTTTAAAGTATATATGCAGGATTGCGGATTGTTTGTCAGCATGCTGGAGGATGGTACGCAGTATGATATTCTGCAGGGGAATCTCTTCGGATACAAAGGCGCAATCCTTGAGAATCTGGTTGCGGACATTTTTGCCAAAATGGGGCGGAAACTTTATTATTTTCACAAGGATTCAGGTCTTGAAGTAGATTTTGTAATACGCTATAAAAGCGAGTGTACCCTTGTGGAGGTAAAAGCAGCTACCGGAAACGCCAAAAGCACAAAAACGATTCTGCGCCATCCCGAAAAATATCATGTTGCCAGTGCAATCAAGTTGGGAGATTATAATATAGGAGAATCTGGTCAGATGCTTACCTTGCCGCTTTATATGGCATTTTTGCTGCGAGAGTTTTGAGGGCTGTTATTGTCTTTTCCACTTCTCCAATTTACAGCCCTTCTGCGCCAGCTTGTCGCGAAAAGCTTCTGCAAAATCAAGGAATTTTTCTATTTCTTCCGGTTGATAAATGTTTTTTGGACCATACATTGTTTTTCGGCTTGAGCCTTTAATGTTAAGTAATTCGGCATAGGAGCCATAGCCCTTCTGGTATTGGAAACATAATTGAGAATATTTTGGATTATATGACACATTAACCATTTTGTCCATGTCGATATAAATTGCTTCGCTATGTTCTTTTAATTCACTGTCTATTTGTACTAGTACAAGGCTGAAATCACTTTGTCTATATCCTGCAATATAATAGAAAAATGATGTTGTATTAGTATTGATAAAAAATCCTTGCTCAAATTTTGAAGAGGTCATGCTGCAATATAAAATTTCATATTCGTTTCCGTTTTCAACTGTTTCGTTGAAAATTTCCCTCATTCTTTTTTTCTTTGCTTCGCAATCTGCCGCATCATAATCCGGCGTCTGCGGTTTCTTTGTAAATAATCCCATAGTTGTGTTCTCCTTTATTAAAATTGTCGATAAACTTTTTATTGAATTTAATACAGATTTCCTTTAAACTATACATAGGACTTAGTCTTTGACTTATGTACGGTTTGAAGATCAGTGTAATTATAGCATATCAGAGGCTCTTTGTGTATAACATATTTTACTTGTTAAGTGAAAATACAAATAAAGGAGAAGCAGATGGGCAGGATAAGGAACGGAAGAAAGATTATTGTCCTGATCGCTATTCTGCTAATGCTCAGCGCGTTAGCAGGGTGTGGGACGACGGCAGCAATTGAATGGGACAGCGATTTGGAAGACGACGATATTGATTCGGAAGAAGAGAATGGTGATAAAGAGGAATCTGACGATGCCGGAATATCTGATGATGCCGAAATATCTGACAACGCTGGGATATCCGACGATGAGGAGAAAAGTGGCAGTGCCGAAACAGACAGTGATATAAATATATCTACGTTGACGGTGAGCGGAGGGAGCAGAGAAAAGATTTCCGACGAAGAAGCTGCGTCACTGCAATACATAGAGAAAGTCATGCTCGAAAATTATTACGGTGATAAGACGGAGTATGAAATGTATGCACCGATTGGAAGTTATAAGTTAAATGGAACTCTCAGCTACTTCAATCACGGACTTATGTTCTCGGCAACGGTATATAACTACGAAACGGATAGCGATTTTGAGGAGGGTCTGCGGAGTTATTTAAGCATACTGAAAAAAGGTTATCAGTTCAGTGAGATTATGCGAAACGATGATGACAGATATGTATTTTTATCCTCGCAGGGAGAAGATTATAACGGGTTGGCGTACGATATAAAGGGGGTGCTATATCAAGACGTGAGGGAAAACGGCATCGCTATAGAATGGGATCTGGAAGTTATGGAGGATGGTGTTGATTCTGAAACGTATCTGATCATTGATGAAATTTCAAAATGTTACGGAATATATCTTGACGATTTGCAGATAAACGGGGAGTGGGAGAAAGCAGAAGCCGAAAGGCTGATGGAAATGCAGGATGTGTATGAGCCTGAAGAAGGCAAAGCCGAACTTACCAAAGCAGACGGATATCAATATATGGGTATTACTGCTATCTCTATCGACGACATCGAATGTCCGATAATGCTGCCGATGGGAAGAAACAGCAGTGTGATAGAAGAAAGCGCAATGACAACGATGCATGGCGTTTATGCATACATATGGGGGTATTCATCAACTCATCCTCTCAATTATCAGGCAGATGCAGAGGCTGCTGCTGACAGAAACTATCGCTATGTCAGTGACCCTGACAAGGATTATCAGAATGCCATAAGAAGTGAAGTCATGGCAATGTCCGGTTTCAATCAAGCGGTTTATTATGTGATTGAATATGACGAACCGGATTATAATGGTGAGGAATATCATAGTCGGGTGGATGTATACTGTTATATCAAACTGAATGATAAAAGTAATCTCAGATGCGAGCTCATACTTAGAAGCGAAGACTATGATGACTCTACGAATATTTTGCTGAAGGAACTGGAAACGGCTTACGGAATAGATTTGTCGAGGTATTATTATGAAAAAGAAGATTAGAAGAAAAGAATTGTTGCTGCTTACTGGAATGCTGGCTGTCGGGATGCTGGCAGGATGCGGAGAAACTTCAAGTGTGACTGCTCCCGAAAAGGAGGAAGCAGATGCAGCGATAGCGGAAGAAACAACGGAGGAGAATGACAGTAGTCTGGGAAATCAGGATAGTACTGATCAGAATGATTTTTTGGAGGAAGAAACCGAAAAAGAAGCCGAAAAAGCAGAGACTGACAAGCTGATTACAATGGCTGATTTGTTATATGAAAGCGGAATCATTGATACGACGCAGCTGCCGGATACAGTGTTATGGTTCAATGCAACTTACGCGGCGCTGACTTACAGCAACGGGTGGGACTGGCATCTGATTAGCGGGCTGGAGCCTACAGAGGACAATATCAGTATACAAAAAAAATTATTGCGGTCCAGTTGGAGCGTGAAGGATCGGGAATCGGCACTGGAAACGGTGGAGAGTCTTATCACGAACGGACATCGGGGGAAATGTCAGGAATGTCTGGATGAACTGGAAGCGTTGGGGCTTCTGGAACTGGATGAGGAGAAATTTATAGAAGAACTCATGGATGCGGATCTGGAAAGCGATCCTGCGCGGTATGTCATAACATATTATATGTATGTGGAAGGAATAGAACCGGAATATATTGCCGCCTTTGACCTGTGCAGAGTGAACCAGTTGTACGCCGACTATTATCTTTGCGGATATATGGATTACGAAGAAGCTATGGATGCATCACTTGAAAATTCACTTATTTTACAGGAGATGTACGACTCGTGGGAAGAAATGATGGATGCTTATCTGTTGGGATATCAGTTCTGGAAGGGCGATCTCGCCATCACGGAAGATTCGCCTACATTAGAGCGTTACCACTATTATGAGATGCTTTGCGATTCGGAAGATAATCCATATACCCTTGACTGGAATATGGAATTGAAAAAGGAATGGTAATTATAATAGAAAATATCGGTCATTTACATAAAAGAGCCGAACACCTTGAAAATTCAGGGGTGTTCGGCTTTTACAGATATCGTGCACAAACGCACATAGTAACGTGCGTTAGAGGATTCGAACCCCCGACCTTTTGGTCCGTAGCCAAACGCTCTATCCAGCTGAGCTAAACGCACATCTGTGAAAAAATAATTTCACAACAAAAGCAATTATATATAGTTTTAGAAAAAATGTCAAGAGATATACAGCATTTTGTTTTCAGTTTTTATCTTTACTGCTGTTTCTGCGCATTATCTTTCGTATTAATTTTACTATTGCAATAACCAGTAAGACAACTGCGACAATTATGATAATGATGGCGATAATGATAATCACTGCATATTTGTTAGGTTTTTTCAGCAAATCGGAGATAGCTGTGCTGTCCTCTACGACTTTGCGATTAAGTGGTGTGGCATAATATGCCGGTATATCGGCTATGCCGTCGCCATTTGTATCCTCCAGCGATTCCAGATACGAGGCGATAGCCGCCCATGCCTTTATTTCCTGTCCGTTGCTTGTAATTATGGCGTCTTCAATGTTTTCAATCGGAGTGCCGTCCGCAAATTTGGGCTGGATAGAAAGGATACCGTATGATACATCCGTTACTGCCCCCAACATCTGTCCGCTGTAAAGGTCACATACAACGCGGTAAAGCTTATCATCCTGAATTTCCGCGCGATTTCCTTCGTCATCAGTCAGATAACAGTCAGTGACTTTATTAAGAATCAGTCTGTGCGGGTTATATGAAAAACTTATTCCGTTCAGGTAGAGTCTTGCACTTCTCATAAAGTCCGATACGGAAGCATCAATTTCCGCCCCTGTTTTAAGTTCTGCGCCTGTCAGATACATACTTATCAGCGGATATCCCGGAATGCCGTCTAATCCTATACCAAGAGAATAGGAATTGAATACATCTTCGACAGTAATATCGCCAACGGCATAGGTGTCACGGACGCAACCGGAAGGAACGATAGCGACATCTACCGGGTGTCCGTCGAAATCATCGGCATTTTCTACGGCATAGTTAAAAGAATCGGATAAAATATTTCCAAGATTATGCTCCGTATGAATATAATACAAATCGGATGAAGAGGAAAAAGTAACCGTATTTTGAGCCAGTACATGGTCTCTGGTATAGCCGAATTGTGAAAGATAAGTGGAATCTACTATATCCATAAAGCTGTCAACCTTATTCTGCGTATCGACATCGGATGGAATGTCCTCCGTAATAGGGATAAGTTCATAGCTGTTCATGCTCCATCGACCGTCTGACAACTGTGTCATATTTAGTGTGCCCAGATTTTTTCCGTATTCACCACAAGATACAATGTAGGTGCTGCCATGTACAATAGGCTGCATCAGGGTGGTGTGGGTATGCCCACTGATAATTAGGTCGATATCAGGTACGGCTTTTGCGAGAATTTCATCTTCTGATTTGTTTTCCTTTTCATTGGTTCCGCTGTGTGAAACACAGACAATCATATCGACATCTTCTTTTTCTTTAATTTCTTTTACAGTAGCCGCAGCTGCCACAGACGCATCTTTGAATTTCAGGACGCAGGTAGGCGCACAGGCAAGTGCATCTTCGCCGAATATACCAAGTACTGCTATTTTCACGTCGCCTTTGGTCAGTACGACATAATCCCGCATACCATATGTGTCGAAAGCGTCTTTTAAAAGCTGCTGGTCTTCGGTAAGTCCTTCTGCTTCCATTGTTTCCCAATCAATATTGCAAAGCACCATAGCAGGAACCGGATCGCTGCTTGCAGCGGCTGCTTTCAGCGCAGAAGCGAGTCCGCCTGAACGATAGTCAAATTCGTGGTTGCCAAGTGTTGTAACTTCACATTCCAAAGCTCCCAGCATACGCAGTTCCGGAGCTTCCGTATCGAAAATAGTCTGCACAAGCGTGCCCATAGAAAAATCTCCTGCATCAAGAACCAGCGCGTCCGGGTTATTTTCTTTAGCCTGATTGATGAGGGCCTTGATATGGGCAAAACCGCCTAATGTCACAGACTGTTCGTCCTGAACCGTGAGAAAGCTGTTCAGGTGAGAGTGTGTATCGTGGGTAAAAAGTATATCTACCTGCTTACTGTCATTATTGCTTGCCGGCGAATCGGCACTGCTTATAATAAATGACACAGGCGTCATAAAAAGTACTACGATAATGCAAATAACTGATAATTTCAATAAATGCTTCTTCATTATGAAATCTCCTTACTTATATTCACCTTTCAAATTATAATAGCAGAGGGGAAAAAAAGCAAGGTCTTGACCTAACCGGTTGCGTGCCATACAATAAAAATGCTTATATTTATAACTTATATGGAGGCAGAAAAATGAACCGTAATATACTTAAGAGGATGTTTGTGTATATAGCAGGACTTTTTATATTGACAATCGGAATAGCTTTATCTGTTAAATCTGAC
Source organism: Lachnospiraceae bacterium (assembly GCA_029062885.1). Taxonomy (GTDB): domain Bacteria; phylum Bacillota; class Clostridia; order Lachnospirales; family Lachnospiraceae; genus UBA3282. The sequence continues at coordinate 1,508 of JAIDPH010000129.1, read as the reverse complement.
TTAGGCGTATCTCCTGTTAGTTCCATTCCGTATACAATGACTTGTGTATGGGGAATTGAAATGGGCAAAGCCACAATCATTTTTCATTGCTTCCTGGTATTATTGCAGATTATCCTGCTGAGGAAAAATTATAAACTCAAAAATCTTTTGCAGATTGTTGTGGGCATTGTGTTTGGATACTTTACCACATTCTGTAACTGGGGCGTAAGTTTTTTGCCTAATCCGCAGAACATAGTTATCAGAATGGGTATGCTGCTGATTAGCACGGTATTTGTGGCGTTTGGGATTTTTCTGTATTTGCCGGCAGATATCATGCCGTTGGCGGGAGAGGGGGCAATGCAGGCTGTATCTGAGGTAAGTGGTATCGCATTCCCTAAAGTTAAGGTAGGATTCGATATCAGTATGGTGGTTATTTCTCTGGTTACATGTCTTATTTTTATAAAGAGCCTTGGAAGTGTGGGAATAGGAACGATTATTGCGGCCGTTCTGGTAGGTATAGAGTTGGGGTTTATATCGAAGTGGTTTGGAGGAAAAATGTAATTAATGCAGTTGACTCGAAGTACATTTCAGGCAGAAAATTAGTCTATTGCAGCCCCTTGCTTTTTGTGCTAAAGTACTATAGGTGATTACACAGGTTATTTATGGTCTATAGAGAATATGGGGGAGTGTATATGCAGAAAAAACTGGCAGTAATCAATGATATATCAGGTTTTGGAAGATGCTCTATTACGGTGTCACTGCCTATTGTATCTTATCTTGGAGTACAGTGCTGCCCGGTTCCCACATCTATTTTTTCCAATCATACCGGATACCCGCAATTCTTTTTTGATGATTATACGGATAGAATGCCGGAATACATAAACAACTGGAAAAAACTGGGGCTTACATTTGAGGGAATCGCAACAGGTTTTCTTGGTTCAGCGAGGCAGATTCAGATTGTTAAAGAATTTATAAAAGAATTTTCCAAAGAGAATACGCAGATTATAATAGACCCCGTAATGGGAGATTACGGAAAACTTTATCCTACATATACTGAAGAATTGTGTCAGGAAATGAAAAAGCTGGTGTCGCTTGCCGATATTGTCACGCCGAATCTGACTGAATGCTGTAAACTGACGAATGTGTCATATAAGGACAGTGGATGGAAGAAAAAGGAATTATATAACATGGCGGAGCAGCTTTCCGAGCAGGGGCCGGAGAAGGTCGTCATTACCGGCATAAGACAGGGAGAGTTTATAGCTAACTATATATATGAAAAAGGAAAAGAGCCTAAGCTGATACGCACTCACAAGGTGGGAACAGAGCGTTCCGGCACGGGGGATGTCTTCGCGGCTGTTATAGCTGCGGACAGTATCAACGGAGTGCCTTTTGATAAATCGGTGAAAAAAGCTTCAGGTTTTGTGAAAAAGTGTATATTAAAGTCTATTGAATTGGATATTCCGAGAACTGACGGAGTATGCTTTGAGGAGATTTTGTATCAGTTGAAAAGAGATTAGTGAATACAAAAA
>JAIDPH010000128.1 GCA_029062885.1 Lachnospiraceae bacterium | reverse complement strand
GTCTGGCACCCCGTACAAGAAGTGGTTTACGGCGCGGTGAGTCCTTCCATTTCAGGAGCTCAGAATCTATATTTCTTGCAAGATATGTCATAGTCAATTGATTATTTAGAATACAAAGATAATCAATGTTTTATAAAAATCCAAACGAATAATCAATGCTTTTCAGATAAAATCCAAACGAATAATCAATGCTTTTCAGATAAAATCCAAACGAATAATCCATAGAGTTTAGACAAAATACAAAGGAACGCTCGGAAAGAAAAATCATCGGCAGCGCAAATTTTCTAATTGATGCAACGTTTCAATTTTACGGGCTAGCCCTCTTATATCATCATTGGCAGCATAGACGCGAAACAACTCAATGAAGTTGTAGTCGAGGGTCAGATGCAGAATGTCAAGTCGGGGGTAGCAACATATATACCGGGAAGCAACCAGAAAAAATCGGCACAGGATGCCATTGATCTGCTTTCTCAGATGGGAATACCCCAGTTACGTGTAAATCCTGTATCCAACTCTATCCTGACCCTCAACGGACAGCCGGTGGCTATCTATATAGATATGCAGCCAGCATCAGAAGCACAACTGGATGCCCTGCGTCCCGAAGATGTCAAGAAAGTGGAATACCTCACCTACCCTACCGATCCACGCTACCAGCATAATCCCTATGTCGTAAATTTCACTCTGCGTAAGTATGAGATTGGAGGATATGCCAAATTTACAGGGAAAGGGAACATAATGGCAGGTTCCGGAAGTGGACTTGCCTATGGCAAAATGGCATATAAGCGTATGACTTACGATCTTGTAGTGTCAGACAAGTACACCGACCGCCATAATCAGGGTTCTGACAGGAAACAGGTTTTTCGACTTCCGGAAGCAGACGGGTCTTTGAAAGAGATAGTCAGAGAGAATATTATGGATTACAGCCGTCTTCAACAGAACAATCTCGGCGCATCGTTTCGTGCGGTATACAACACGGAAAAAATAGCCATATCTAATACGCTTTCTTTAGATGCAACAAACAGACCGAGGCTAAACTCATCAGGATCGGTAATATTCACACCTGCTATCTACAGTAAGGCGGACTACTCCTCATCAACAAATTCAAGGGTATTATATCCGACATGGACCGGTAATTTCTATTTTGACATTGGCAGGGGCTATCAGTTGAATGCCGTGACAACTCTACGGTATCAACATACCAAAAGCGAAAGTTCTTACCATGGCGCAGGAGCAACAGCCATTGTCAACAATGCCAGTGATGAAGCTGTTATGGGTCAACTGATGTTGCAGTTGAATAAAGCTATCAACGAGAATAATACTGTTGATATACAGGGTCATTATGTTTATCATTATGATAAAGTCAACTATTCAGGCACAACAGCAGCCACTGACCGCTTCAAGCAGATGGCATACGGCGCTTTGGCGGGGTATACATTCCAGTCAGATAAGTTTTATGGCAGATTTGAAGGTGGTATTATCGGGGAGTGGAATAAGATAGACAATACGAGTATGTCGGATTTGGTCCCAATTTTCAATCTTGAAATGCAATATGATTTCAATCAGAAAAATTCGCTCAACTTTACGGCAAACTACAATTGTAATTTTGTTGATCAGTCTGATAAGACGCCGACGCTTCTTCAGGAAAATGAATTGCTATACAAGACCGGCAATCCCGATTTGAAAAATACACGTTGGGGGGCGGTTGATCTACAGTATACCTGGCTTCCCGACAATAAATTCCAAGTTGCCGTTTCCGGAGGCTGGAGTAGATATTTTGACAGACCGGTACCACTGTTCACGCCAACGGGTCCGGACGGCACGATGCTTCGCTCAATTATTAACAGCGGCGACTGTCAGAATTTCGATATGGGGGTATCGTTGACAGCGCGTCTGTTAAACCGTTCCCTTGTCCTGCAGGTTCAACCCCGTATGTGGTTCGGCAAACTCACAGGCGTATACAGTGACAAATACGACTATTTGATGGTCTCTGCAAGCGCAACATACTACCTTAAATCATTCTACGCATCATTGTACTATTCCACCGCAGATAAAGGTTTGATTCAGTATTCCCTTAATGATACGTTCTATCGAGGGAAATCCGCATATCAACTTAAACTTGGCTGGCGCAATAAGAATTGGAATGTAAGCATTGCAGCAGTAAATATTTTCCGTAAAAGTTGGATAGACCAGACATCATATTTGAACGGTAAGTATTTTGACCAATACAACACTGTCTACAATTCAAGCAGCCATCAATATGTCAATCTGACGGCAAGCTATACCTTCGGTTTCGGCAAGAAGATCAAAAGAGGGAATGAGGTTCAAACGGTTACTTCATCCGGTTCGGCAATTATGAAATAAATCAGTTTTTTCATACCAACATGCTAAAGTTAGGCTCTCGGCGGCGATGCCGGGAGCCTAACTTGTGTCCGAACCTTCGTTAAGACAGGGTTAAGATAGCTTGTAAAGAGAGTCAACTTTTTTTGCCCCACAATAGCCTGATTGTGAGAAATAGTGATTAACTTTGCAAACGAATTGGCTATTGCCGATTCAAGACATATTGGTAAATTAAGAAGCGTTATGCGTATCTTGAACTTGAAAACGTAGGAAATTTTCAACAGTACTCAAAGATGGCATGATGGCTTCCCTCGCATAGCGTGGGCTGCTGTCAACCACATCTGAGTACAATTGGTTTCCTACGACCTTCAAGTTAAGACGTGGCATAGTTGGCTCACGTATTCTATGTTAAATTCCAAATAAATATTGGATTTTTTTGTTTATACGGGGTTAAATTTTGAATTTATACGATCACGATAGAATTTATATGACTCCGGATCGTAAAATGTCCTCTTCTTAACAAGAGCAACGATTATCCTCAGCAGTTTATTCTTGACATTATTTAAAGCCACCGAGTGCTTCTTTCCTTTTGCCCGGAGGCGTTCATAGTACTCCTTCATCTCCGCGTTATGAATACGTGCGATCTGGGCCGCCTGCCCCAGTAGCGCCTTTATTAATTTGTTTGCAAAATGGCTCGTATGTGCAGGAGAGTGTACACTGGATCCTGATTCCTTTCCGAACGGAGCCACGCCATAGTAGCAGGCAATCTTTCTTGCGTCCATATCGAACCGTTTGAAATTGTTGGTGTATACCAGAAGGCATGCTCCGTTCTGACGTGCCACTCCCTTTATCGATGTGACGATGGCGTAGTTTTCTGCCAGTTCAGGATCTTCAAAGATAATGCGGTCAATCATCTCATCACATTCCTTTATCGATCTGTCGATTTCTGCCATAAGATGCTTGCTCTTACGCTTTATGAAGGACATTGCCCTTGAAGCCTCCCCTGATGATTCCTTGTCTTTCTTCCTGACTTCAATGGCCACACGCTGCTGGACAAGTTTGTGGCGGTATAGGAAGACCTCCCTCAGCTGTGTGAGCGATTCACTCAATGGCTCGAACAACATGGCCTTGTCCTGATGGCGCCACGCATACTCCGCTATCATGGATGCGTCAGCCCTATCGGTCTTCACCCGCTGTATGCCGCTACTGTGACGGATGGAATAGGCATTCTCTATCCATATGTCCAGGCCCTTTCCGTCAAGCCATTTGCTGAGTCCTATGCTGCATGAGCCGGTGTCCTCGCCACAAAACAGCCATTCATCCTCAACAGAACATCCGCTGTTGGCCTTTATCCACTTGATAAACTGGCGATATCCTTTCTTATCGTTTGGAAAGGTTCCGTACTGTCTGTCGCCAAACTCTTTCAGCCCGCAGGCCTCGATGATGGCTGCATCGAATTTCTCTTTGGCAAAGTCTATGCCGATAAAGATTTTTTTCATAACTTTACGTTGCTTTTATTCGACTGATCAATAAGCTGTGATGACTCTAAACTCTAAATAGGCTCGTAGCCTTAATATTCTATCGGAGCTTGCAGCTTTGGCGGGGAGGGACCATAACGTGAGCTAATCTCCTGTACTGGCTTTTTTCTGGTCTGTCCTCCCTGCCGTCAGTCTTTTCCTTCAGACAACAAAGGTAATAAAGACTGACTTAGCTTTTATAAGATCTCGGTCAAAATCTACCCGCCTCTCTTGGCCTTTTTAAGATAAATTTTCCACTCTCTTATTTTGCCACTGCAAACTTAGAGCTATTTTTATCTTTTTTGCATCTAAATATTTGGAAATTCAGTTTTGCGATTGTAATTTTGCTTTTTGTTAACGAGGCGTAAGGGAGACAATCCGCCCTCTCCCGTCATATCTTCCTCACCCTCAACTTTTAAAAATAGGCAATATGAAAAAACCTGAACGTCTTTTAGCAGAGAAATTCTTGCAAGTAAGCGCAATCAAACTGCAACCGGACCTTCCTTTTGTA
>JAIDPH010000127.1 GCA_029062885.1 Lachnospiraceae bacterium | reverse complement strand
CACCAGAACTCAGGCATATAGTTGATGAAAGGAGCTTCGTCAAGCTTACCGAATCCGGCAGCAATTACGCCATAAGTCTTGCCGTTAACGCCATCGCCATCAGGATCTCCGTCATGGAACTCCTTCAGCAATGCATAGTAATCATCATAGGTCTTGATGTCATCAACTGTCTTACCGACTGCATCTAACCATGACTGCTTAATATAGGTTACACAGCCATTACCATAAGTAGGTGCGAAGCCGTACAGTTCACCGGAAGCTGTCTTCATATTCTCGTTTACGGACTTCAACTGAAGCCTACTCTGGAACTCAGCGTTCGCATAAGCATCAGAAAGATCCCAAAGTAATCCTGTAGGAGCGTACTCACGGAACATGGAAGCGCTCATGATAAGAGCGTCAGGGTACTGTCCGTCACCAGGGGTACCTGTAGTCAGGTATCTGGATACAGTGCCCGAGTAATCAGAGTGGTCAAGCTGGTCAATGGTAAGCTCGATGGGATGACCCAATTTCTCAGACACAGCTGCCTCCCACTGCTCGATAAATGCGTCCTGACCGCTGTCAACAGTTGCGGTAAGAGTACCGTCTACAACGATATGCAGCTTCTCCCGAACATTTTCATCTTCATTGTCTTTCTTAGGGTTGCCGCCGTATTCTTCTTTGTTTCCGCCGGACTGCTCAGTGTTTCCGCCGGATTGTTCTGTGTTTCCGCCGGACTGTTCAGTGTTTCCACCATCTCCACCGCAGGCAGTCAATGAAACTACCATAGAAGTGGCAAGAAATAGAGATAAAATTTTCTTTTTCATTTTTTCCTCCCTTTAATATAATTTAAATATTTTGTTATATCAGAAAAAATCTGACTAATTACATTATACCATTATATTTTACAAATTGCAAGCTATAAATAAACTGTGAGTAGAATTTCAGAGTTTCATCAAATCTTAAATACAGAAATTTCTGATTTTAATCCCTGCATATTCTCACCCAGCAAATCCGCAGTCTCATTCAAATTCTCTACGTGAGCCAGAAGCATTCCTGCAATATCCTGTACTTTCTCGGCACTGTTAGCGGTTGCTTCTATAATATTTGAGATATTTTGCACACCCTGAACGGTATTACTCCGCTCGGTATCCGCTTTCTCCATGCTTGCAACAATTCCTTTCAGACCTGCTGCAAGAGCGCTCATCTGCTCACGCATATCTCCAAATACTTTAATAACCTGTTCTACCGACTCTCCCTGCAGTGCAACCATCTCTTGTGCCTGGTCTGCATTTTTGACGCTGCGCTCTGTCTGAGCCATAATACCTACAACATTATTCTGGATTTCTCCCGCCGCTGCCGCCGAATCGTCCGCCAACTTGCGGATTTCCTCTGCAACAACAGAAAATCCTCTTCCCGCTTCTCCCGCTCTGGCTGCTTCGATAGAAGCATTTAAGGACAAAAGATTGGTCTGTTCGGAAATAGACGTAATTGTTTCCACAAAAGAATTAATAATTTCATATTCTTTTTTCAAAGACTCAATGCTGTTGCCCACTTCCGCAGTCATCTCTGTTGTCTGCTCTGCGCGCTCACCCAGAAGCCGGATAATCTCTATACCATGATTGATCATATTTTCATTTTCATCTACAAGATCTTCTACTCTCTCTACTACCCTGCCTACTTCCTGTATTTCGTTAGATAAAATATCCGTTCTTGTTACACAGTCCGCCGCATTCTCCGACTGTCTGGCTATACCGTCATGAATCTCACCGATTACCTGCGTAATATTCTGGGAGCATTCACTGATAACCGCAGAAACCTCTTCTACGCTCACCGATGATTTTTCCAGTTCGTTTGTCGCATTGCTTACCTTGTTGACAAGTTTTTTCGTATTTTTGATCATATGGGTTGCCGAAGAGGCAAGTCCCTGAAACTCATCGTGCCCTTTTGCCTGCACTGTAACAGTCAAATCTCCATTTGCCACTTCGCCGAACTTTTTGGAGATACTACTCATATTTCCCTGAATACCTGCTACTACAAAAACTCCGATTACCAACGCAATTATGCATGCCATGATAACAAGCACTACCGTCAATACCTTAATCTCCTGAGCCTGGCTTGTGACAACGTTCATTGGCACAAGCGCACATATGGTGATATCCTCCACATCCTCACTTCTACTGTAGAAGAACAGATATTCCTTCCCATGGAAATTAATCTCCATGGAGCCGCTCATATTTTCTTCAGTAATACCGCTGTAAAAATCCTGACCGAAAAATACATGTTCTCCTTCTGTCAATATACCGGTCTCTCCCTCTTCAAGCTGTTCCGAAATAATTTCTCTGCCGTTTTCCGTAATGAATCCGATAATGCTTCCATTTCCTAAGTCAAGTCCGCTGAGGAATTCCTCAATCGCGTTTCGGCTAATATCAATAACAATACACCCGTTTTTGGATCTTGACATGATTTCGTAAGAAAATATGTATTCTTCATCTGTTTTTTCCACTGCCTCATCTATGATCGGATGGGAGTCTATCCATGTTTCAATCGTGCTTTTCCCGGTTGCAACCGACTCCCTGTGTTCATTGAAAACTCCCGGAACGTTCGTGTTTACCGCCGTTGTAATAATCGTCTGCTCCTGTCTGGGAATAATGTATATATTGCCGATAAAAGAAATCGCCATCTGGAAAGATGTCATATCTGATTTGATAGAGTCCTTTACGGTCTTTACATCCGTCGAGTTTCCCAACGTACCCATCAGATATTGGCTGACATCCCCGTCAAAGGCAAATTTCACTCCTTCCGCTTTTATAAAAGAACAGAGTAAATCCAGATTTTCTGTTGCCATCTCAATGGTTTGCAGTGTAGACTCCCGGAATTTCTCGTTCAAGCCCTCCTCCGCTTTCCAATACGCGGAAATACCCACAATAACCATGAAAATAATAGGAACCAGAAAACAGAGAACGATTTTATTTCGGATTCCAAGCAACATGAAACCGGAAGCTTTTTCCGTTTTTCCTGCATTTTCAGTTTTCTCTGTTTTTACTTTCTTTTCTTTCATGTTTATTTTTTTCATCGTAATCCATCTCCCATTCCTTATACTATTAAAATATATTATACAATATTTTCTGTCTTTATAAAACAGTTTTTCCT
>JAIDPH010000126.1 GCA_029062885.1 Lachnospiraceae bacterium | reverse complement strand
AGCGTTCTTTTGCATATATCTTTCCAGCAGATTTTTCATTTTATCGCGATAAAACTGTTCATCATCGCAGATTGCGACCTGTAGCATAGTCTGCCCTCGCTTTCCGTCGTTTGATTGCAATTGCACGAATTTGCATCGTATCCTCCGGTCTCCCGACGCTCTCCTTAGTAAGCTACTACTTGCCACTAACATAATACCATGCTTTATTTACCCACTCAATTACTGCAAGTAAATTTTTGAAACCAAATGTATTGTTGATTTTGTTGTAAGCCTATATAATAAATATATTAAGTGAGAAACATTGACGAAACTAAAAAACTGCATCAGGAGGTAAGCAATGGATATCATTAAATATGGAAAGGCAATCTGCTATTCCGGCTATAGACAAGGGCAGAGCCCCAAGACAGAAATTCCCGCAAAGGAACAGATTGAAGAAGATCTGGATATTTTAGTAAAGGAAGGTTATCAGTATATCAGAATGTACGATCCTAATCTTCATGCCAGAAGAGCATTGGAAATCATTCATGAAAAGAAACTGCCTTTAAAGTGTATGATCGGTATCGACTCTGATCCGGAAGAAAACAATCCGGATTGTCCTTTTGTCAAGCAGGAATATACTCAGGAAGAACTGACCAAAAATATGGAAAGAAACGACGCGGAAGTCGAAGCACTCATCAAACTTGTACAAGAGTTTGAAAACGAGGTGCTGGCTGTCTCCGTCGGAAATGAAAATACGCCGACATGGGGAGCGCATACCGTAAAGCCGGAACGTCTCCTTGCCCATGCAAAGCGATTTAAGGAAGCCTTAAATAAGCCCGTTACTTTCTGTGAAGGTGTTTTTGAATGGCCGCATTTAAAAGAGCTTGGCAATTATCTGGACTTTATCAGTGTTCACAGTTACCCGTTGCACTACAAGGAAACTATTGATGTGGCAGTTGAGTTGAATAAAAAGCATTATAATGATGTCAATGCAATCTTTCCGGACAAGCAGGTTCTGTTTACAGAGGTAGGCTGGACCACCAAACCAAACAGCGTCATGGTTCCGGGACAGGCATGTGTGGAAAATCAGAAGAGATATATCACAGAGTTAAATGAATGGCTTGAAGCAGATCAGATTATTGGATTTATTTTTGAGGCCTTTGATGAACCCTGGAAGGGAAGCAACCCCAACAAATCTGAATGTAACTGGGGACTTTATTATCTGGATCGTACACGTAAGTGGTAGATGATCAATAAAATCTGTTTTATATTGAGTATAATAAAAGGTTGATAAACATGCTTATCAACCTTTTATTTATTAATCTTAATTCGAGTGTCAAAAGATGCTCATGTTGCTCTTTATAATTAGAGAAACTCAATTACATCATTTGCCGTACAATTAAGAATTTTACATAGAGTTTCCAATGTATTTGCAGTCACACTTTTATTATGCTTTAAGTCATTAAGTGTATGAGCATCAAAACCATACGTATTTATTAACGCGTACGTTGTAATTTTTTTCCGTTTCATCGTCTCCCACAAAGGCTCATAACTTATCATTACATCACCGCTCCTTCGCTTTGATTATGCGGTAATTTTTTTGCTTGCACATTATGGGAAATCCCACTATAATAAGTATTTGTAATGTTATGTTCCACTATACTCATTAAAAGATATAGAAAGAGGATCGGTTGATATGACACTAGACGACTTCCAAATATTAATCAGCGACACCTTGTCTAATCAAAAAGAAATATGCCACATCTTATCTTCGAACAATTCATTGTTAGTGAGTTGTACTGACGAATCAAATTTTTATATAAACATACTGGAATCAAAGCGAACATTTATTCATGATGACCGGAAAGAAAGTTCTATTGAAAAATATATTACAACACATTCAGACAAGGACTTTGCTAAAGACATATTAAGTTTGACAACCTGTCACCCCGGATTTTTTCTGTATTTCATAATTTTTATAAAATTAAAAGAATTGGGAGTCATAGACAACAGTCTGTTTTTTCACCTTAATGACAGCATTATACATTATGAAAATGAATTAAATGAATTTACGATAGAGCTGTTAAATCGTCTCAATAAGAAATAATAACGAACCAACATGCTATATTTATTGTCATACCTTCCGACAACCGAAAAGTATACCATAATGTCAGACTTATTTGAACAATTTTGTCATATAAGCCATTCTCCGGCTTCCGGGCGAAACGATTTCAATGATCCAGTCAGTCGCACAAGCGCAACTTTGATCTGTCACATATAACACTGATATCCGGCTCTGCATAATTTTTATCATCCTTACTTAAGAAAACAGCAAATTCCGCTATATAAACCTTACATTCTCCCGGTTTGGAATGTATATAATTTGAATCTGTTAGTATTCTTTATTCGGGTAATGATTACTCAGTTCTTGATAAACAGCTTCTTGCATAGTCTTTGCCTGATTCTTTACAATTTCGACATACATGGTTTGGCTTCCGTCGTATTCTGCAGTTTCTAAGTGTTTATAAAGTACATTTCTGGACGAACTGACAATTGCTCCTAAACCGTCCTCATTAAAACAAGGAATAACATCTTTGGCTTTGCCCCCTTGTGCGCCAAATCCGGGAACAAGGAAGAAATTATTCTTCATAATACTGCGAAGCAGTTGCGCTTCCCCGGGAAACGTTGCCCCGACTACGGCACCGATATTTGAATAATTGTATTTACCAATACAATCTCTTCCTGTTGTATGAATATAACTTGCCAGCCAGTTCTGAATTTTTTCACCTTGCGCATTGATCGCTTCAGAGATTTCAACGGAACTGAGATTAGAGGTCTTGACCAGCACGAAGATCCCTTTTTCATCCTTGATTGCTATATCAATAAAAGGTTGAATGCTGTCTGTTCCCAAAAAAGGTGAAACAGTCATAAAGTCTGCGTTGATTGGACCGTCCTTTGCTAAGTGTGCATATGCGTAGGCTTTTGCGGTATTTCCAATGTCATTCCGCTTGCTGTCATCTATTACAACAAGTCCCTTATCATGAGCATACTGCACAACCTGCTGATGTACTCGCACACCTTCTGCACCAAAGACTTCAAAAAAAGCCATTTGGGGTTTTACTGCCGGTACAATATCTGCCACAGCATC
>JAIDPH010000125.1 GCA_029062885.1 Lachnospiraceae bacterium | reverse complement strand
GTTTATGAATAATCTTATGAGATTTATTAGTTAACTCCCTATGATGTTGAAAATAATCCGACAAGGTTGTTTTTATTTCTTTATATCCATAATCCATTTTTTCTAATTGATTTCTAATGTTTGAATCCATAGGAAATCGTTCTTTTGTTATCCATTTTTTTAATTCACCATTATCCTTATTTGAAAGATATAGCATTGAATCAAACACTTCACTGGCTTGACGAACAGAATAAAATGCACAATCAAAATAGCCATCTTCATACAAAAAAATTGAATTAATCAAAAGCCGTGTTGCCTCCATCAAAAAAGCATTGCAGTACATAATGTCTAAACGTCCAGTAATTAGTATCATATTATGCAAATATAGCAACAATTCCCTTCGTTCTGGCAACTCACATTTCTTTTTACATTCATTTTTTATATTCTCTATTATTACTTCTTCTAAATCCATAAGCCACCTCGTTTCTCTCTATTATTACACTAAGGTCACTCTTCATCGTTTTGCTCTCCTATTCTTTTACAGCGGTTATGTCGACCAAATTAAGAGCTATCAATATTCCCAATTATTATACCATAATTTCTGTTTTTTTCCACGAAAAAAAGAACCCCGGATAACATATCTGCACCCAGGGTTTCATTATTTATTACTACCATATTAAATTGCTTTGAACATCTTCTGGCTGATTGGCTTTTCGCCCATCACTTTTTCAACTTCCTTCTTGGCAGCCTCCAGTTCCTCCAAGCGGATCATTTCATCCTTAGCATCGTCAAAGCCAAGATGGGTATAGGTATTCATTGTAACCGAAATATCCGAATGCCCCATAAGGTACTGTAAGGTTTTGGGGTTCATTCTTGCCCTCGCCATATTGCTACAGTAAGTATGTCTGCAAACATGGGGAGTAATGTTCGGCATCTGTACTTTGAAGATATCATTGTATCTTTTTACTGCATGATTGAATCGGTGCTGCCAGTGCATTGCCACCTCCGGCATTCCATTCTTATCCCTGAAAAGAAATCCGCCATAGCCCTGAACTATGATCTCCGGCAGGTCTGTCGGCCTGTCCTCGATGATTGCCTGAAACATTTGGTAGACATCATCGGTCATCGGAAGTTTTCTTGTTCCTGCATTTGTTTTTGTTGCCTCGATAACATACTCGCCCCAGGAAGTCCTCTGCAGCTGATGGTTAATATCAATCACCCTGTTTTTCATATCCACATCCTTGAGGGTCAGCCCGCAAAACTCTGAAATCCGCATTCCTGTGTGGAAAAGGATATAAAAGACTTCATAATACTTGCAGTATACATTATCATCATGCACAAACTTAAGGAACTTTTTCATCTGCTCCTTGGTTATTGCCTCTCTTGTTTTTTCATCATTATAAATGACTCCGGCAAGCTGAAATCCAAATGGGTTCTTTACAAGCATATCGTCATCAACCGCCATCTGGAAAGCTGGGCGTAGAACTCCCCGCACCGTTTTGATGGTGCTTGATCCTTTCCCATCCTTCTGCAACTTGATTAAAAATAATTTTGCATCTGATGTCTTTACCCTGCTTATCTTTCTTGCGCCGAATTCTTCCTTTAAAAGAATGTTCTTTACAAATCCGTAATTCATAAGTGTATTAGGTTTTACCCCCGTTCTTGTTTTAAGGTATCTTTCCACCAGCTCGTTTACTGTCATATTTCTTCCCATCGGATCAAGCTGTGAATCCAAATCCCTGCCGATTTCCTTTTCAAGTTCCCTTAAGGAACGGCATGGAGCCTTTCCAGCAGGCTGTGGATCAGTTGGCTCCAATCTCCAACTGTATACAAAATGTGGTTTTCCATCAACATGATACTTAAACTGATATTTGCCATTTGCTCTGATTGACTCGCCTTTACGCAAGATTCTGTGTTTTGAGTCTCTTCTTATTGATGTGCCGCTCATCTCTTGCTAACGCCTCCTTTACTCCTGGCTGTGCCAGATAGTTTATAAAATCATTTTTGATAATCAGTTTGCGTTCTCCATACATAGCCATAAAATTATGTGGTCCCTCTTCTAAAAGTTTATAAAACTTTCTTCTGCTAAGTTTAAAGAATACGGCTGCCTCTGTAGGAGTAAGGAAATCCTTATCCGCAAGTGTTGGTTTTGCCATTGCCTCACCTCCATAAATTTGGTCATACCATATATCACTCTAAAATCCTGAAATAGCAACTACTATCGGCAGATGAAATTCATTTATACCATAGAAGATTCCTGCAAAAATTCCTCAAATTTTGTGCGGATAATAAGATATCTGTTGCCACTCATCACAGCAAATGAACTGGTGTGTTCCTCTGCCAGCCTTCTCATTTTCTTGATGCCAATTCCAAAGTAAGCAGCTGCCTCTTTAATTGACAATGTGTACTTCTCTTTCATTGGTATCTCTTTCATAATCTAATCCCTCCAAATCTATCCTTGATATAACACTCATGAGAGCAATATTTCCTGTTTTTATTGCCGTAAGCCGTAAAAGTCTTTTTACAGCATGGACATATATATTCATAGTTGGCTTTACGATTGACCTGATTCAGATGACTGTTCCACCATTTATTTCTGCAACGGTCAGAACAGAATCTCTTTTCTTTTCTCCCTTCCATCTGCATAACAGGCACCCCACAGCAAAGACAGAAATGCCCATCTTCTTTTACAGTAGCAGATTGTTGTACTACTCCTCCAAGTCCGTTTCTCCGGCAGAAAGTTTTAATGGTATTCTCACTTATTACAAGTACCTGTGATATTTTCTTATAACTGTAGCCTACGCCCCTGAGTTTCCTTATCTGCTGTCTTTGTGCATCGTTCATGTAACCACCTCCAAAACTTGAATGGATTAACAATTCATCGTTATGATGTTTTCTATCTATCTGATGACTATGTAAATAGAAATAGTATTTTTCCTCTTTTTGAAAAATTTTTTTGATATGTGAAACTCTCTCTTTCCTATTTTATTTGCAGAAATAGCGTAGCATATCTCTGTTAAGCCGAACATCTGTCTAGCAGTATATACCCATATCCTTTTTTCGCAGATCAACTATCTGATCCTTTGTCATCTTTTCCTCCTTGAAAGGCACCACCCCTCAAGGTACAGGCAAAAAAAACACACCGGATTTTAACCCTTTCTAAAAATATCTTTTATTGTAATTTTGCATTTGATATAATTACATTGTTGCTATAATTCATTTCTAAAGGAGAGATATTTACCGATATGGAACAGCAAGCAAATGAAGATCGTGACTATGACGAAATCAGAGGCAAGCTCAAAAGACACGATAAGAACGGAAATGATATAACCGGGGATAATTTGGGAGGCGGTGGCCGCCACCGCTCAGACGGTTCTATTTCTGCACTGGTCTATGACATTGAGACAATAGACTCTGTGGATGATAATTCAGAATTGGCCAGATATGAATTAGAAAGCCAACTTGCTAATTATGCCCACGAAGAAGAATTGGCACGATTGCAAAAAGAGCAATCCGACATTGATCTAGCCAATAATGTCCTCCTTATAGTAAATAATATCCTAGTTTTTTTAGAGGAGCATCCAGAAGTGGCAGTCAAGATTGCCAAAGGCGGAAAAAAAGCAATCAGCACTATAAAAAAACAAACAAATAAAATGTTTTCATCAATTAAAGGGATTAATAAAAAGAAGTCAAAGAAGTCATCCACTAAACTTCAGACTGTCCGTGACTCCGCACTAGGAAAATTAAAAGAAATACACCAATCGGAGAGCTTAGATGATTATGGAGAGGAAATGACTCTTGAACAGGCACAGACTGAATATATAGAAATTTTCAAAGATTTTCTACGTATAAGAAAACGGGCAGAGCGACTTGCAAATGCACATATTGTGGATGCTAATGTAAAAAAATTTGATTTAAATCATAATCTTGCTCTCATGAATTCTTTGGTTGAAAAATACCCTGCGCTGCTAGATGATAAAATACAATTCCAAATCATAGAAATGCTAAGGGCAAGCAATGCATTTGAGAACCATGCCATTCTTTCAGTATTGAATATTGACTCCAAAAACGAAAAGGCCTACGAGAATTCCCCGTAGGCTTTACTTTATCGCTATCTTTATTTTAGTAGAAAGTATATGTTGATAGTCTGCGGATTCAGAGGTAATATGCATCACTAAGAAAGGAGGCGACTTCATCATGAATATGGATTCAGTACTGTATCAACTGATGGATATACGGACTAATGGCATTCTTGATAAGATCATTGAAATGGATAAAGATTATCAGGAAATAAACAGAAAATCTGATATTTATTCTAAGCAGCTCGATGACATGAATCTGACAAAAGAAATAAGAGCGTTAATTGACGGCTATGTCAGTGAACAGAATGCCCTCGGCGCACGATATGGCGCACTCGCTTATCTTCTTGGCTTTTCCGACTGCGTGGAATTGATGACAAAACCATTTCATCTGAAAACCGTACAGAAAACAACAAACTGAATAACGACAAACACCCCGCAGCTTTCATGCATAATGCTGCGGGGTTACTTTGCTCTTTATTCAATTAGCATCTTTGCATGGTCAAGGCTCACCCATCCATCACGCTTGCTTTCATAGGCTTTTAACAGCCCCCATCTGGATGCTCCTTCGCCATCACTCTCTTCTACAATCGTAAACACGCCAATACCCGTGTATTTACCTGTCTTGTCATAATCCGTACCTGGGCCTTTACGGATATTGAGGTCCGGGATGCTGACTTTAATCTTATAAGGCACATCGGAAGCATCCCCAGCATACCGTTCAAGATATGTCTGCCCGTAAGCAGCCCTCTTTTCCTGTACTGATATGCTCTGGTCGGCAGGACGTTCAAAACCCAAAAGTACTGCGTCCGAAGCCTGACGGACAGTTTCCGCGTTCTTAAGCACAGCAAGCACCGACTTATAGCTTTCCGTCAGTTCCTTCATCAGAAATTTGCACTGAATCTGCATATCACCGATGGATGCGCCATTCTCCCGTGCAAAGGAAAGAAGTGCCTGTTTCCTGCTCCAGAAGGTCCACTGAGCAATGCCATATCCCGCCGAATCCCTTACGAAATTCCCATAGGCTCCCGAATCAACGGCCGCTGTATAG
The DNA here is from genome assembly GCA_029062885.1 of Lachnospiraceae bacterium. Lineage (GTDB taxonomy): Bacteria > Bacillota > Clostridia > Lachnospirales > Lachnospiraceae > UBA3282. The sequence goes on along the minus strand of JAIDPH010000125.1, from coordinate 70,000 downwards.
GCTTCATCATCCATGACGAACTTCTTTTCAAAGCTGTTCTGTAGGTTGCATGACCTTAAACCGCTCTCGGCATACAGATTTCCCATAAGTCCTGCCACGCCACAGTCAGTCATTCCCTGTGCCTTGAAATAAGCATAGATATCTGCCTCCGTCATATAGGATTGTGCTTCCTCCGCAGGAGTTTTGTCTGCCATAGCCCTCTTTACATCATTACGGAACCCCTCCATCGTATAGGGAAGTGAAAGCTGTGTCCATAAATGCTCCGGGTCTGCGTGGGCAGAAGCCACACCGCGCTTATTTCCCTCACTATGGCTTATGATTACACCATCTGAAAACGGATCAAGTGAAAAACGCTCACAGAGCATGGCAAACAAAGCGACTGCAGATTCATAGGTCTTTTTTGCCGATGCCTGCGCTTTTGCCATATCCGAACAGGTAAATACCGCTCCACCCGTATATTTAATACAAGATGGCTCACACATCTCCACCCCTATATGGGTATTATTGGCTGTTCCTCCGCAATGCCATCCACGGTAATTCCACGGAAGTGTCTGGTATACAGTCCCGTCATTCCCATCAATGAAAGCGTGTACACAGGCGCTTGAAAAGTAGGCCTGGTTCCAGCTCTTAACAAAAACGGATGCGCTTGGCTGTGCGCATCCGACTGAGTGGAGCATAAGCCCCTTTACTGAGATTTTCTGTCCCTTTTTATAACAGGGATTATTTGTAAGTAATGATTCCACAAGTTTAAGCATCCTTATCATCCTCCGATCTGTCATGTAACTGCTCCAATACCTCCTTCAGCTTCTCCGGTATAGGCAGCCCCAGGTGTCCTGCGTTCTCCAAAAGGCTGATTCCTTCATTGGAGAGGTAAAAGAATATTACCGCCGTCCTCAGTACCCTGCCCGCGCCAATAACCTGGACATCAAGAATGTTGCCAATGCCAACAAGCATGATTATCAGCACCTTTCTGCATGTTCCCTGAAACCCCACCTCGCTTGACAGCCTCTTGTCGCTTACAGCGCACATTATTCCCGTGATGTAATCACCAGCCATAAAAACCAAAAGAGCTATTAGCAGTCCGTCACGGCCTCCAAGAAAGTAACCGAGCCAGCCGCCGACTACGGTAAAAATGAGTTGAATGATGTTCCAGAATTCTTTCATGATAAATCCCTCCTTTTTAACATTAAAAAACAGCCTATCTATGAATGGCTGTCATTTCCCGATTTTTATTCAGTTTCCGTTACCGTATAGGTTATCTTCATAGTTCTGTCCGCTGTCTTTATGACCGCAGTATCAAGATTGTTGATACTTGCAAGATATGGCGTCATAACCCATAATCCTTTATAAATATACATCTTTAATAGATAATACCGCCCAAATATAAGACCATACGGTCCATATTGGAATAATGGGCTGCATGCATAACTAAGTGAATTGCTGTTTGCCGTATGGACAATGCTGTCATCCACGTTAATTATGAAGTCTGAACCCATTATGCGGTCTCCCCATTTCCACATGTAAGTGGTTCCTTGATCACCGCCTCCACTGAACTTTGAGGTAAACCCAAAAGGAATGAAAGTGATATCTGCACAGTTATCCAGTTTTATCTTATATACCCCCGTCTTGTTATAATGCATAAAATATACATAGCCGTTTCTTATAACGCAGTAGACACTCCGGGTAGGACTGGTGCCATATCCGCTACGCTGCCCGCAATTACAGATCAATGCTCCTTCCAGAGTCCACTTTCCCTCTGTAAATGAATAATCTGATTTATCAATTTTTATCCATTTCACGGACGCATTTCCGCTTGAATTGGCAGTGCCGTTAAACCCGTACCAGTATCCATCCTCTCCATCAATAAAATCAAAATATCCATAAGATTTATTTAAATCCGTATTAATAAATACAGTCGGTGTTATAGTTTGTGTTTCCAACACTTCATCCTCACTAAGCAGGGAAAAATTAAGCCCTACCTGGCGGAAACACTTCCTGAGTTTCGTAATGATTATCTCATTTACCATGTTTATGGATATAGAATACATATAGTTTTCATCAAAGTTAACCTCAACAGCATCTACATAATAATTTGCTTCCTCTACATTTACAACGGTTGCAAGTCTTTTCATACGGACCCATTTATTCACCGAACTATAGTCATCCCCGAAAAAACCGATTCCTCCCATCTTATGGGTAAGGGCTACTGCTGATATGGTCCCATTTGCCTGACTCGTCGTAAAATCCCACACAAACCTGTATCCGTTTTCTATTTTTCCGGATTCCGTCAGGTTCATGCTTCCCCTCATGACATTTGTAGTGGCGTTGACATCATTTGAAGCATACCCGATGCATGTATTATCTGACGGCGGATAGATATTGTCGGTATCTTCCTCCAGTGCTTCCGAAAAAAGCAGTATTCCACCTATGGCATTAGGGCAGATAGGAAGATGATAGTCAGACCAGTTTGTGCCTCCATCATCCCCTATATTAAAAAGCATTGCTTCTATATTGCGGGAAAACAGATCTGACACTGCATTGGTGATCATATTGTCTTCCTCTACTATTTCAACTTCCCCTGTACTTACATCTGTAAGTTCAATCCTTGCATTTCCTTTTAACTGCATATTCCTCACCTCAATTCATATAGTGTAATGCGGTCCACATACCCACCAAAAAAGGGATGAATCCGCACTATTCTGATTCCTCTGTGTCCATATCCTGTTCAACGCTTATTTGCTCTCCAAATCCGACAAGTCCAAATCCCACAAATCCAGGAAGTGCAAATTCATCATGATACCCGTTCTGATCCGGATTTTCTGTGTGTACATTAACCCTATCCAGCATATTACTCAAAGGCATGATGCCCGCATTTGGAATTGCAGGAGCATCGTCGTAGAATTCCAGTCGTCCATCCCAGTTCTGGTTGGATGAGAGTCCCTGTCCGCTGATGGTACAAACAGCCTGCCCCCTGTCCACCGTTGCACTCCCGCCCGTTATATGAATCAGTACGCGGAACGTATTGTAGCTGTTGGCCTCCAGTCCGTTTATCGGGTAATAAAGATTCAGTATGTGCCTGCCGGAATGCCAAGTTTCCACCGGGACATAAGTAGTCAGCCTGCTGTCATTTATGATGTAGCTGACGGTGATTACCGCCTGCCCGTCATCTGTCCATTCAATGGAAAATTCCTCATCCTGATCTACCATTTCCCCTGTCCCATCCGGTATACTTACCGCCCCCCTCGCAGTTCCTGATTTTGTAACGGGATCTGCAGATATATTAAGAAGAATGCTTCCATGAAACTGTGCATCGGTATCCTCATTTGAGGCAAACTCAATGTCCGCAATCTCCGTGTCGGTGCTTCCTATGATGTATGCGGATGCATTCATGTAGGTATGAACCGCAATCTTCCCTGCCTCCACGGAATTCATCAGCCCCACTATGTTCTTGTCATTTTTTGACTTTGCCTGCGAGAGCCTCGGATTTTTCCCCACGCACTTTAAGGTATGTTTTCCATTTATCTTAAACTCGTATTTTGTAATACAGGTTATCTGCTCCCCGTCTGCATGCCCTCCGGAAAAGGTAATGATATCACCTAAATCAAATGCCGGATTTCCTATTGTTGATGAATCAAACGGTACATATCTTATCCTTGACACATCATTCAGGATATTAAGGAGCAGGTTCTTTCTTGTCTGGTCAAGACCGTACTGTAGCATGGGATTTACGCCGAGATTCATTGTAAGCCCGTCATCTGGCTCAAGCGCATAATACTCCGCTGTCTGGGTCCGGCTGTTTGTGGAGCTTATGGCGGTATATCTTGTCACAAAATCAGAAAAACTGCTTGTAAAACGCTGTGTTCCTGGAATATTTGCAACAGATTTATCCCCATACTGCCTCAGTTCCAGCTTTCCCTCCCGGTTAATGGTACAGAAACGCCCTAAAACCTGCGCCACATAATACAGCACATCCCTCCATGTTTCTATGTCATTTTCCGAATATATGCCAAGCAGCTGTGAACCGTTTTCCCAGCCTTCCATTTCTTCTTTTGTATGTGCAAGTTCCACTTTGCACTTTTCACATGCAAGGTAGAGAATTTCATATGCTGTTCCGCTTGATACGGTATTTTTGAAGTCCTTGTCAAAACGAAGCATATAATCATAAGCTTTTATGGCAATACAGTTAATGGTGCGGTTCGCTTCGCTTATTTCAAAAATGCCCATAGGAACTTCCTCAAAATCCCCGTCATCAATCATCAGGAAAAAACTCACCCTTATATCCGCACCCTCCAGCGTATAGCGGTCAACATCGGAATAAAGGGTAATGCCAAGTTCCGCGGCATATACGCTTCCAAGCTCAATCTCGCTCTCACCGCAGCACTGGTTCGTGATGTATCCGCTCCCCTTCACTATATCCTCATTGGTAAAAGGGTAACGGATACCTCCCTTTGTTATGATTTCCCCTGCATAATAAAAATGTCTGGTGCTGTCCTGTATGGCAGCCTTATATTTATCACTTACCGGATACATGAACGCACCCCTTTCCTAAAATTCCTTTAACGTAAAGGATACCTTCCACAATCCTTTATACGAGGTATCCTTTTCAAGACTGCTCTTAAAACCCTCCATATACATCTTTGTTTCCTTCATTTCCAAGGTTTCCGTGTCGAAATAACGTACTGTCAGCTTTGGGCGTCTCCTCATCATGGAGAGTTTTTTAAGCCATTTGGGAGTTACCTGGAAAGACACAGGAATGTTCGTCACACCGCTTCTTAGTACATCCCTCTGCCTTGTACCGGCTTCCGTATCCCCGGAAGTATCGGCCTCGATATCGGACAGTTCCACATCATAGCTTACCGGAAGAGGCAGATCCTCCCCGTCAATATTCAGATACTGGATATATGCCATGCTACCTTCCTCCTGACCTTAAATTCTGACGGTTCTGTGCATTTACAACCAATTCATCAATCAGTGTTCCCCCGATATAGACCGGAATGGAAATGTCACCTCCCACAGGCTGCATCTGCTGTATGCTGCCTAAGACATTCTGAATCCCGTTTAAGATTCCTGTCAGGGTATCTGTCTGTGTGTTCTGATAAGTCTGGATGCTTCCTGCCGATACGGTCGGGCTTACAACCATATCCTCTGCCACGCCTTTCACGGCATCTGCCACCATTCCCCGGCTCCTTTTTATCCCTTCTGCCAGTCCTCCCATGAAGTCAGGCATCCATGATTCATAATCAGTTAGCGGTCCTTCGTCCGGAACGGAGAAATGCAGGAAAGCCTTGATCTTGTCTGCCACGCTCTTTACCGCATCGCCGACAGCACCAATACAGCTCTTGATTCCGTTGACAATTCCCATGACTAAATCCTTTCCCCATGTGACTGCCTGTGAAGCAAGCCCTGTGATATGGCTCTTTACATTGGAAAAACCGTTCTTGACCGCATTAAGCACATTTGTCATCGCACCTTTGATGGCGCTCACGATTCCGTTAAATATATTTGAAACCGCACTCTTTATAGCATTTAAAACCGTGGACACCGTATTCCTTATGGTGTTCCAGACTGTACCGATGGTGCTTTTTATGGTGTTCATTATTATGGTTATGGATTCCTTTACTGCAGTGAAATCCCCGGTTATCAGTCCTTTAATACCGCTTAACGCTGCCGATATGATGGTCTTTATTGCATCCCATACAGTTGTGAAAATGGTTTTTATTGCATCAAGTACCGTAGTCACTACCGTCTTTATGGTTTCCCATACAGTTGTAATGACAGTCTTTATGATGGTCATCACTGTTTCAATGATGGTCTTATAAATATTGAAATGGGTCATTACGATGGTCTGTATCACACCAAGCACCGTGGTAAATATCCCCTTTACCGCCTCCCATACCGTAGTGATGACCGTCTCTATGACATTAAATACCGTTTCAATTATTATCCTGTATATCTCAAAATAGGTGGTGACCAGCATCTTTATTGCTTCAAACACGGTGAAGAATATGTTTTTTATTGCCTCCCACACTTCGGCAAAGAAAGACTTGATTGCATTCCACGCCGTAACCGCTGCATCTTTTACAATCTCCCACAGATTGATCCAGAACTCGCGGAAACCGTCGCAGTTATTCCATAAATAAATAAAAGCCACCACAAGAGCTGTAATGGCAGCAATGATCAGGAATATCGGATTGGCAAGCATTGTCGTATTCAGTGCAGCAAATGCTGTCTTTACCACATTTATGACTCCGGCAATCTTTGGAATAATCGTCATGATCGTACCTACGGCACTAATGACCTTTCCGATAATAATAAGTACCGGACCTAATGCCGCCACGAAAAGCGCAACAGTTGTCACCACTTTTTTAGTGCCTTCATCCATGCCGTTTAACTTATCCACAAATCCCTGAATCCAGGTCACAATCTGCCTTATAGCAGGCATCAAGATTTCCCCGAAAGATATGGCAAGTTCCTGTAACTGGCTTTTTAGGATGGTAAACTGACCTGCAAGGTTATCCTGCATAGTCGCAGCCATTCCTTCCGCACTTCCGTCACAGTTTGCAATGGCACTGCTCAACTTCTCAATATCCGAAGGCGCAGCATTTACAAGTGCCAGGAAGCCGCTCATGGCAGTCTTTCCCACAAGTGCCTCTGCCGCCTGTGCTTTTTCTGACTCGGACAGCCCTGCAAACGCGGTACGGCAGTCGGCAATGATGTCAGATAACTCCCTCATGCTTCCGTCTGCTTTGGTGGTTGCTACCACCACTTCACCGATTGCCTCTCCGCTGATCTTCACTTCCCCTGTAAGGTTGCTCATTATGGTCCTTAATGACGTACCAGCCTGCGAAGATTTTATTCCGGCATTTGCCATAAGTCCGATTGCTTCCGCAGTATCTTCTGCTGAAAAGCCCAATGCCCCTGCTATCGGCGCACAATACTTGAATGTTTCGCCCATCATTGAAACATTTGTGTTTGCATTTGATGAGGCAGCGGCAAGTATATCCGCAAAATGCCCGGAATCCGCAGCTGTAAGACCGAAAGCAGTCAACGCATCTGTTACGATGTCGGAAGTTGTAGCCAGATCTTCACCAGAAGCGGCGGCAAGGTTCATTATTCCCTCAATACCTGCCAGCATATCGCTTGTTTTCCATCCGGCCATTGCCATGTAGTTCATTGCCTCTGCAGCCTCAGAAGCAGAGAATTTTGTTTTTGCCCCCATCTCACGGGCTTTGTCGCGCAGTGCATCAAAATCTGCCCCCGTTGCCCCGGACACTGCCGCCACCTTGCTCATAGCAGCATCAAAGTCTGCCGCAGTCTTTACTGCTACCGTGCCAAGCCCAGCCACGGCACCCGTTACGGGAAGCAGCTTCTCCCCAACAGTGGATATATTGTTTCCGAGTGTCTGGAGCTTTTCTCCTGTGGCTGAGATTTTCTGCAAGGCTGTAGCTGACTGGTTAGCCTGTTCTTCCAGTCTCCGTAAATTCTGCTCAGTTTCGACGATTTCCCTCTGAAGGGCATCGTACTGGTCCTGTGTGATTGCCCCTTTCTCAAGGGCTGTTTCTGCCTGTTCAGCCGCAGACTTTAAGGTTTCCAGCTTGCTCTTTGTTTCTTCCACCGCATCAGCAAGCAGTCTATGCTTTTGTGCAAGCAGCTCAGTATTTCCTGGGTCAAGTTTTAAAAGTTTCTCTACATCCTTAAGCTGTGTCTGCGTATTTCTTATTTCTGAATTGACACCTTTTAGGGCAGTCTGCAACTTGGTTGTATCACCACCGATTTCAACAGTGATGCCTTTTATTCTGTTTGCCGCCATCTGCAACCTCCCCTCAAAATGTGCACAAAAAAAGAGCCTACTGGCTCCTAAATGAATGAAAAAAACACCAGCGCACTGCTGATGCTTTTATATTTAATTCATTATCCAGTTCTACAAACTGGAATTTAAAACAGTATATTAGTCTAGTATACCTCTTTCTTGGAGGAACCTCTCAACCCTCTCATATTTTTTGTTTTTATACGGAATCTCGTATAAAGGTATACCTTTTTCCTTGGCGTACTCACGTTTCAAATCATCATTTTTCTGTTGCCACGAAAATTGTGAATCACCACCGAACTCTTCGACTGGCTCATAGTGCTGTTCTCCCTGGCACTCGATTAAGCATTTGATATTGCCATCCTCGTCATAAATTCCAAAATCGTAGCGAAGAAGATTCACATGTCCAGCTCCGTATAAATCTGGGAAAGAAACTTCTACTCGGTACGGAACTTCATTTTCTTTCAGTAGTTTTGTAACAATCCACTGAAATGAAGATATCGGATGGCATTTACAATGAGCATCACTCCAATAGCCGTTGTATGCTGTATAACCATACTCGGTTGGTGGATTTATTGAGAACTTAGATGACTTTATTTGCTGCTCCTTGCCGCACAAATAACAACGACATCGATATAATTTATAGACATAATAGGTGCCACCACCTTTTTTCCTCGCATCGGAGATAGAATGAATCTCTTCATAATGATCATCGATGCATTCCAAAACTTCCAGAGATTCATGGATGGTGCCAGTATAATCAATACCATAACTTGAATCAAGCACTCGCTTATAAGTTTCTTTCTTTTTTTCCTCTTGTGCTGTTTTTAATCCACATTGATTTTTCTTATCATATTCTTCATATAGCCATCGGTCGTTTCTGTTTCTGCGGATGGTTTCTGTGCAATAGCGATGCTTCTTCTCCAAAAAGGCAAACTCAGACTTACATACTTTTTTCCCACAATCACATACACATTTATATGATGGACCATATATTCTTCCAAACTGATCATTTTCATCTACCGGTGTAACACCAATTATTGTTAGGCACCCATACTTTGTTCCAATAGGAATAAACATTTGATTCGGGTTGCAAATCGGACAACCCAAGCCAAAAGTAGTTCTTTTATTAACCGGTGCTCGCCACTCATGTCCATTCTTACATTTCCACCAAACATTAAGTGCCGTGCTATATTCTGTCATAGATGGAGACATAGGAATTCGAGAATCAGAATTTTTTTCCTCGTTCCACTCCAGTAATAAATCCTCTCTGCTATTTTCTTTACACCACTGCTCCAGACTTATTTTTCTTTTAGTCATCACTACCTCCATTATTTGTTACAGAAATTGCTGATTCGTCATATCTTGCAACCTTATATGAAATTCATCTGCAAATTTCGACTTATATCATGGATATTTTAGCATAATTAGTTTCATCATTACAATATGATTGCTCATAACTTGACCTGCCTAAATCATTACTGACTCATGCGCCAGATTTGGTCATTGCTGTTATAATATAAATGTACGATCCGTTCCCTTCCTAACACCAAAATCTTACAGTCAAAAGGAAAAATGGTACTTGTCGCAATGATCCCGTTGGGCATGGTAAAGTAACCTTTGTGTGAAAGGTCTTTATACCCTTTAACCACATAGGTATGGAACTCCCCTTCTTCATCCTGGATTCGGATCTTTATGGGAATCATATTGCCTTCCTTTGTATGCTGGCATATCACGTCAACCGCCCTGTTCTGAAAATCCATCTTTATCACCTCTGCTGTGTAAATGCAATTATAGAACATTTGTTCTATTTTGCCAAGAGGTAATTTTTAGAACTTATCAAAATCCTCCTGAGTGGCAAGCGTTGCATAGTTACACTCGTCATTCCTGCTTTCGGCATACATGTCATTAATAAGGCCTATCGACAGCATCTCAAGGTCCGCTATCGACAGGCCTAACTGTACACATCTTAGCAAAAACAGCGAAGTTGTCATTTCACGCTCTGTTGGACGAAGTTTTTTTTAGCCTCCACATCCGTCTTTACGTTAAGCCCCCACAGTTCAATCAACTGAGGAAGTACCTGATAAATAGAAAACGTATTAAATCCATCAAGCCACTCTTCCGGACTATCCGGAATGGAAGGCTCCGCGTGTTTAGCCATGACAAAAGCGATATTCTCAAACATCTCAAGTGAAAACAGATCAAGGTTGGATTCTTCCTCATTTCCATTGCCGATGCTCTTTTCAAGCACACGTAGGTCTTTATAAATATCCCTTTGGAATTTCAGCCTGTAAATACGCGGAATGGCCGCACTCGCTTTGAATGCAACCATCTGCCCGTCAATTTCTATCTCTCTTCTTATTCCCATTTCGCTACCTCCTATGATGCAGAACTATTCTTCGCAGCCGTTGTCGCTGGTGCAGATGCCTTTGCCGTACTTTCAACAGTAGGTTCATACACGGACTTATACCAGTCGTTATAGACAGACTCTGTTGTGGAATCCCCGGTCTTGGCCTTTACATACCCGCTTGCAAGGGGCCTTGCCTTAACTGTAAGAGTTTCCGTTTGTACCTCTTTATCCTCCTCATTGGTCTTGGACTCAATAGTAGGCCTGGATGCAGAGCAGTTATACAGGACATGGCGGATTTTTCTGATATCCCCGTCAAACTCAAAAAGAAGCGCAAAGCTGCCTGTCTCGCTGTTTGCATTCTCCACAAGCACGTTATTGGCGTCTGCCTCTTCCTTTAAAATGTCTGTCCTGAATGACTCAGGGATCATGGCAAGCTCAAGGTCCCCGTCATAACCCTGGTTATTGTTGATGACATAATACTCAATGCCGTCTGCATAAAAACTCTCAGGCTCACCTGTAGGGTCAAGGCTGATAGAGACTGCTCCGGGCATTGCAACGGGTTTTTCAAATGTTACTGCCCCGTCCTCTGCAACATTTAACGGGGCATAATGCACGTTGCAGATATTGAATTTAACCTTATTCTTCTTGTTTGGCATATGAATTTACCTACCTTTCATGGAAATTTCAAACGAAAATACGACTTCATACAGTTTTTCAGATTCAATCCATACTTCCGTCTGTTCATAAAAAATGCCATGCTTATCAAGCACGGCTGTTACTTTTTCCTCTATTGACGGATCTTTAAAGTCCGTATAAAGTTCAATCTTTACCCTGTTTATCCTGTGGTACACTTTTCCATCTGCAGCAAAATTATTACTGCCCGGAAGAAAGTAACAGATAAACGGCGGAGACGGACTCTCCCCTTCCGCAAAGTGGTCATAGGCAAAGGGAATGCCCATCTCTTTTATCATCCCTGCCAGTTCATTCATCACAAACCTCCCAATGCCCGCTGGATATCAGATTCCAGTTGCTTTTTTGCTTTTTCTTCTGCCGGGGCAATATGCGGCTGTGCCTTTGTCCTTCCACCGCCCCTTTTTGCATGGCCAAACTCCAAAAGATGCGCCATCTGGTATTTTTTTGGAGAATACACCGTGACTTCCAGGGAATTAGACGTTTCCTTCGTGGTCTTTACCGTCCAGCTCTTTGAATATGTGCCCGTATCCTTTGGGGCATTCTCCTGAATATCCTTTTTTACTGAATTTCCGGCTTTTTTTATGGCACTCTTCAATTCCTCGGAAGCAAGGTCTGCGTACTCGGTCAGTCCATCTATAACAACTTTTGCAAGGCCATCAATTGAGCATCTGTCTTTTCCCATAGCTACCGCCTCACTTTCCTGCATCTGAACTTCAGACACTTCTTTTTATAATTCATGTGGTCGATTGATACGATGTTATAAAGCTCACTCCCGAATACCACACGGAATCCCGTAACATCAATAGCAGCGGCCTTTTTGCAGTACCGGACCGTAAAGGCAATCTCAGAATCATCTACCGTAAGTCCGGCTATGTCCTTATCGCCGCCCTTCTCACCGTTTACGGTTGCATGGCAAGAATAATAATCTGTCCACCCATTCTTGTGATTTCCGATATCATCCACAGCTACATCCGATTTTTGGAACATAATCTTTACGTTTAAAAGTGATATTTCCATCAGAATTTCTCCTTCCGAATATCAAAAAGTAAAGAACGGAGGGAAACAGCCAGTGCATTATGGTCAGCTTCCTCACGATGTTCATACTGATATGCCACTGCGTACATGACCGCTGTCTTTGCATTTTTCTCTTTTGCAAATGCCTTTGCATCCTCGTATCTTGCTATGTTCATGCACATCTGCTCCGAGGACTGTATCAGTTTCCTCAGTATCGTATCATCATCATCAAAATCCACACGGAGATATTTTTTCATCTCATTTAGTGAAATTATCATTCATGCCACCCCACACAGTTCTGGCGGCACCACTTATTTGGCACCGCCGCACTTACTCAGGCTTTTGCCGCCTGTGTTTTTTCCTTCAGTTTCAGAATCTGTACTGCCTCCTGAAGCACTAGCTTCCCATCCACACGCTCTTTGGCCACAAAACCGATCATTCCGTTTCCGGCAAACAGCTCCTTCAGCTCCGCAAAAGACCTTGTTCCGCGGTCACCGATATTATAATAGCTGTAATCTCCGAAGGAGATGGCATCGGTAGGCGCGTATGCGGAAGTGTGCATTGTATATCCAAGGAGTCTGTCCGGCTCTCCTGCCTGGTAGGATGGCTGCCAGATATAGGCTCCGTTGTTATCCTTTAAGGTACGGATCGAAGACAGTGTCTTGTCATTCAGGATGAACGATGCTCTCTTACGGTAAGGACGTTTTAAAGCATACACAAGGCTGATGAGGTCATCACTTGCGATCTTCTCAATGGTGTTCGCAAGAATGCCGCCCTTTGTGGCATGGAACAGACCCGTAGGCTTTCCCTTACCGTCGCCGTTAAGAAATGCATCCTCCTCAGCATTTGCAATGGCCTTACCGAACTGCGTAATGATGTAGTTTTCAAGACCGAAAGCATTGTCATAGAGCAGTTCCTCTGTTACCTTGATAGCCACATGCAGCTTGTAGGCATCCATGATGATCTGGTCAAAAGTGGCATCACCGAAAGTAAGCTGGCCGCCTTCCTCAATCCACGATGCTGCAGGCTTTGTTGCCGCGATGTTGATCTTATGCTCACCGCTTGTGGTTATCTTGGTTCCAAGGCTTCTCATGATGTTCTCCTCATCAAGTACATCTATAAGCCTGCGGTCATATTCCTCCGGAACGAGATATCCGCCATCAGAGTCCACGCCTTCCTGTAGTACATTGGAAATCTGGCGGAAGTTTGAGCGGAGTGCCTGGAGCATTCCTTTCCTGTACTCATCAGATGCGCGTCCTGTTTTTTCCCCGCCCTCATCTGCTTTATAAGGCTTTACGGTCAGGGGAGTATTTACAGGCTTGTTCAGTTCTGCCTCGCGCTCCTGTGCGCGTCTTTCACGGTCAATTGCCGCCGTAAGGTCCGTGATCTCTTCCTCCATCTTCTCGTATGCTGCAGTATCCTCAGCAGAGAGCGTCCCATTCTCCTTCTGGTGAGATTCCACAAATGCCTTTGCTGCCTCCCAAACCTTCGCTCTTTTTGCAATAAGCTCCTGTAATTTCATAATCTCTTACCTCCATTAAATAAATTTTTTGATAACTAAAAGGCGCTCCATGACATCTGCCACGCTGCGCCCCTCTTCTGCTTCCGGCACAGTTATTTCTGCCTGCTGTGCCACAGGCTTGTTTCTATCTCCATATTTGGCACTAACCTTGTTTAAAAATGTGTTGCTTACTGCCTGTCTGGAGAAAAGCATGGAAACCGCCCCATCTACCGCCTCTGCATTATCTCTACCCTCATAGGAGAGTATGTCATCGGCAAAGCCGAGCTCCACTGCCTTGTTTGCGTCCATCCATGTTTCTGCATCCATAAGGTGCGAGAGTTTAGCCCTTGACTGTCCTGTCTTTAAGACATAAGCATTGATAATGGACTCCTTGACCTCTGAGAGCATATCCATTGCCTTCTGCATCTCGGTATGGTCACCGAATGCAATGGTGGCGGGATTATGGATCATCATCATGGAAACCGGGGACATTAAAATCTCATCCCCTGCCATAGCGATTACCGATGCCGCAGATGCGGCTATCCCGTCAATCTTTACAGTTACCTTTCCGTTATAGGCGGAGAGCATGTTATAAATCTGTGCTGCCGCGATGCAGTCACCGCCAGGGGAATTGATCCACACCGTGATGTCACCCGTGCCGGAATTCAGTTCATCACGAAAAAGAGCCGGAGTGACATCATCGTCAAACCAGCTCTCTTCAGCTATCGTTCCGTTTAAGGTTAACACCCTTTCACTGCTTTCTCCGTCTGTTTCCCGGTTTTGAGTCTTCCGACTCGTCCAGTTCCAGAACTTTTTCATCTTGCTCCTTTCCGTCTGCCGCAAAAATCCCGGCATCCTTTAACTTTGTCATATTTCCGTTGATAAGGTACAGATCGCCGCCTTCATCTGCGGGGATGCGGTCTAGGTTCTCAAGTTCCCTTATGTCATTGGCACTCATCCACCCATTCTGCCTTGCCGTGGCATAACCCTGCATACGGCTCTGGTAATCACCTCTTAGAAGTCCATCCACATTGAACTTTACAAACATTACCTTCTTCTCTTCATCAGAAAGTAGTGAACGGACTATTGATTGTTCCCATCTGCATATCCACGGTGCCAGTGTGTATGTCACAAACTCAAGCGACTGCTGCTCGATATTCGAGAAACTGCTTTTATCAAGGTCCCCCACCATGTGTGGCGGAATTCTGAAAATACGCGCTATCTCATCTATCTGGAACTTCCTTGTCTCCAAAAACTGCGCCTGTTCCGGAGAGATTGATATGGGGGTGTATTTCATCCCTTCTTCAAGCACCGCTACCTTGTTGGCATTATGGCTACCTCCAAAAGTCTGTGTCCATGATTCACGCACCTTAGACGGGTCTTTTATTGTTCCCGGATGCTCCAGTACCCCGCTTGGCTGTGCGCCGTTAGCAAAGAACTTTGCCCCGTATTCCTCACAGGCAATAGCCATGCCTATGGCATTTTTTGCCATCGCAATGGGGGAATATCCCACAAGTCCGTCAAACCCCAGACCGGGGATATGCAGCACATCCGAAGAACTAAGCTGCACGGTTCCCTCCTTTAGGGTGTGAGCATCGTCAGCAGATACACGGTATTCGTAGTAGAGTCTGCCGCTCTCATCCCTGTCAACGCTCATCCTGTCGGGCATAAGCGGGTATAGTGCAATAACCTGTCCCCTGCCGTCCCTTATGATCTGCGCGTAGGCATTTCCCCACAAAAGCAGATGCGTCATCAATGTTTCCCTGAAAATAAATGAGGTCATCTCAGGATTAGGCTCATCATGCAGTAAAAAATACAGCGCATGGTCGAAGGCCTTTTCCTTGCTGCCCTCATCCGTATATCTGTATAAATGAAGAGGCAGCCCCGCCACTGCTTCCGAAAGTATACGGACGCAGGCGTAGACCGCCGTCATCTGCATTGCGGAGCGCTCATTTACGCGTTTTCCGCTTGTTGAGCCTCCCATAAAAAAGTTGTATGCGCCTCCCGCTGTCCTGTCTGAAGGTTTATCGCGGGATCTGAATATTCCACTTAAAAATCCCATAAGATCACATTCCTTCCAATGTCTGGTTTATGGCTTCCCTTATTAAAAGGAAACCTAATATTGATAAAGTAATCATTTTCTGCCTCCAAAAATGAACTTGCGCCACCCTGAAATATCTGTTATCATATGGGTAGCATATTTATTAACATTTACCTGCCGGATTCTCGGCACATTTCCCATTACTTATTAAATTGGCAAAGAGGAGGTATCACTTATTGTTTTCTACAGATGAATTAAACAGGATTGACGACAGTTATTTTAATGTCATAGGCAAAGGGGCATATACTGTCACCATCCAATCAAAAAACACTAAGCATTGCTGGCATATCCTTCTACAGGAATATAGCCGGATAAGATCATGCATCATATACCATACACATCATAAAGGAACACCCTACCACTTACAT
Organism: Lachnospiraceae bacterium; assembly: GCA_029062885.1. Lineage (GTDB taxonomy): Bacteria > Bacillota > Clostridia > Lachnospirales > Lachnospiraceae > UBA3282. The sequence continues at coordinate 54,166 of JAIDPH010000125.1, read as the reverse complement.
GACCATGCAGGCTCTCTCCCGGATGCACTCGTGAAAATACACAAACATGATGAATATCATCTTACATACCGTGTCAGCAGGAAAAGGAAGCAAAGTCATAGGACAAGCAGTCCTCGGCTATCATAGACACTCTCCGATGTATCTATCCCGCATCTTATTGCCCTGTCAAGTCCCATAATCATTGCGATTGCGCCGTCTATCTTTTCAGTAGACTTTTCCTTGTCTGCCTTGATGTTTCCTGCAGGATCAGTCCGGATGAAGATGTTATCCATCATCCATCTGAGTACGGGATGACCGCTGTGTGCAATTCTCTGCTCAAGGGTAAGCTTCATCAGTTCTTTTGTCGGCGGGGACATATCCTTAAAGCCCTGACCGAAAGGAACGACCGTAAAACCCATTCCCTCAAGATTCTGCACCATCTGCACGGCACCCCATCTGTCAAAGGCAATCTCACGGATGTTGAATCGTTCACCCAGCCGTTCTATGAACTTTTCGATATAACCGTAATGCACCACATTTCCTTCCGTAGTCATAAGATACCCCTGTCGTTCCCATACATCATAAGGGACATGGTCGCGCCTCACCCGCAGTTCGAGTGTTTCTTCCGGCACCCAGAAGTATGGCAGCACGCAGTATTTATCCTCCTCATCAATCGGTGGGAATACAAGCGCAAATGCAGTTATGTCCGTTGTGCTTGAAAGGTCAAGGCCGCCGTAGCAGACGCGCCCTTCAAGGTAATCCTCATTGACAGGAAATCCGCAGGCATCCCACTTTTCCATCGGCATCCATCTGATGGCCTGCTTCACCCATTGGTTAAGCCTAAGCTGCCTAAAAGAGTTCTCTTCCCCTGGATTCTGCCTTGCTGAATCACAGGCTGCCTGTACCTTATCCATCCCGATGGTCTCTCCGAGTGAAGGGTTGGATTTCTTCCAGACTGCCGGGTCTGTCCAGTCCTCGGATTCATCCGCACCGTATATGACAGGATAGAAAGTGGGATCTATCTTTCTCCCCTCTATGATATCCTTTGCCTTTTGATGTGTTTCATAGCAGATGGAGTTCGTGTCAGTTCCCGCTGTCGTTATAAGGAAATACAACGGCTGCATCCTGGCATCGCCAGAACCCTTTGTCATGACATCAAAGAGTTTCCTGTTCGGCTGTGTATGCAGCTCGTCAAATACCACGCCGTGGATATTAAAACCGTGCTTGGAATATGCTTCTGCCGACAACACCTGATAAAAGCTGTTTGTCGGAATATAGACGATCCTTTTCTGCGATGCAAGAATCTTCACTCTCTTATCGAGTGCAGGACACATCCGCACCATATCAGCGGCCACTTCAAAAACAATGGAGGCCTGCTGACGGTCAGCGGCGCAGCCATAAACCTCTGCCCGCTCTTCCCCGTCCCCGCAGCACAAAAGAAGAGCGACTGCTGCCGCAAGTTCCGACTTACCGTTCTTTTTCGGTATCTCGATGTATGCCGTGTTGAACTGCCTGTAACCATTCGACTTGATCGTGCCGAAGATATCACGGATAATCTGTTCCTGCCAGTCGATAAGTTCAAACGATTTCCCCGCCCATGTGCCTTTGGTGTGGCACAGGCATTCGATGAAGGAAACCGCATAATCTGCCCGCTCCTTGTCATACACCGAGGTCCTTGCCTTGAATTTGGTTGGTTTATATTTCTTCAGCTTTCTCAATCTGCTCACTTCCCTGCACAAAAATAAGCCGCCGAAGCGACTTTAAAATCTATCTATACGAGATACAGAGCCCTCCAGCTCCGTTCTCCGTTTCTTTCTAATTCCATTCAATCCCGTAAGGTTCAAAGAACCGCCTTTTCACCCGTAAGGATGTTTACCACCGTAGTCCCCTTTCCGAATGCAGCCCTCATTTCGGCGATTTCTTCGGCACTGTGGGGTTTTCTGTTCGCCCGGTAGGATTCCAGCTCCTTTGCGACCTCCGCCTCCCGTGCGGCGGCTGTGGCTATTGTATCGACCTTTTCAGTAACCAGGGCAAGTTTCTCAAGCATATCTTCCATCAGTACCCGTCCGATGCAATTCCTAGCAATGCCCTTCTCGTCAATGGTGATCCGTCCTGCATCCAGATCGGCTCTGACCGTCTCCAGTTCCTTTTCTGCCCTCTTCTGCCAATATTCCCCAAGTCTTCCGTTTAACTCCTGCATAAATCTCGTCATCGCTGCACCTCCGTCCTTAGAAAAGCTCATCAAGTTTGTTGTATTCTGCAGTAAGCCTTGCAATCTCCTGTGCAATGCATTGCCTGCGAAATCCGTTCCTGCAGACTTTACCCTCTGCCTTCAGTTTGTCGATTTCGGCTTTGCGTCTCGTTAAAACCTCAATCTCGTTACCTTCCTGTGCTTCCTTAAAATCTCTTTCAAATCTGGTCATTTTCGTATCCTCCGTTTGCTCTGTTTTCCCTTTCGGTAGTATACATATTCGCTCTAAAAGCACATAATAGCAAGCTAATCTGAAGCATAAACTACACAAATATCCGCAGTAGAAATTGTGTAATTTATGGTGGCTTTTATTGGCGGTAGCATCTGTGGATGGTTTTGATTATTTCCTGCTGCTCTTGCTTATCGATCCCCATCTGCTCCAAAGCCTCCCGTGTCCCACAATCCGGGCATATAAAGCTCTTGCTGTCTTCCCTAGAAAGTACCGGAACTCCGCCATACCTACCTCCACATTTTGGACATATCTTAATCGTTCTTATTTCAGCTTTCATGCTACCTCCTATCTGCTGCGTTCTATCGCATCCCAAAGGTAATTGTCATCAAATCCAAACGTGTGATATCCCACCATGCAAGTTTCTACATAATGCTTGGAAGGAAATCCCAAAGGTCTGTTCTCATGCATAATGTATACAAAAGCTTTTCTTTTCCGTTCCTTCCCAGTTTTTATCCCTTTGAAGGTGATGTGCATTTCCAACTTGTAATAGAACGTAGGGTATCCCTCGTACCTGTCGAGTTCTGCCTCGTCCTTTTCCTGAACCTCCCATACCGCAACGGGTACCTTACCGCCTTTCGCTTTCTCTATTGTCAGGTACGAGCCTGTCTTGCTCCCTTTAAAGAGCAACTCGTAATCCTCGATCATAGCAGTTCCGACCACCCTTGCAGTCGGGCAACGCAGTCGCATCTGCGGCAGATTGAGGTTGCTTCCGTAAGCTAAGTAATATCTCTTTTTCATATTCAATCCATCCTTTCCGAAGGTAATACCCTTCTACCACCTTAAGACCGCCGTAGCGGTTTAAAGCGGGCCTCTTAGCTGTGGCCTTCAAGCGGCCATCCTGCCGTGTCTGAAGGCCGTGTCTCCAGAAAGGTTCCTTGTAAGGAAATCCCGTGCCGTTGCAAATTCCTCTCCAATGAATCCGAGGCGCAAAAGCCATGTTCTCATTGCGTATTTAGGGTTTTCGTTCTGCTGCGGTTTCGGGCTTGCACTGCGTACCTCTTTTGCCATCTGGCTTAAGGCAAGGCAGAGCTGAATGTAGCTTTTAAGCTGTCCCGCATGGATTCCGTTCAGTTTTCCGTTTGCAGGTCTGTCGAATTGGAAGAGCCTGAACTCGATGGTGCCTTTTGTAAAGGTGGCGTGGAGGTTCAGCATATGGTATCTGCTGTCATTGTAGTGGTGATCTCGTCCGCATGAGGCTCTCTGTGTGGTGTACCAGATGTCCGCCAGTTTTGCCATCGTCTTCGGCTTTCTGCGGTTCAGCTCCGCAAGGAAATCCGGGCTGACCATCCGGCAGTATCGGCTGATCCTGTGGCTGTCGAGCTTTAGTGCTCCAGCAATCAGGCTTTCGTGGCTTGCCATGATGTTTGCAAGGTTCCTTAAGGTCTGTGGCGTGTGTCCGGCTGCCCCGATGTGGATGTGAACTCCGCATCCCCGGCTTGCATCGCTCTTTGCACCTGCGTGGCGCAGCTTTCTTAAAAGTTCCTGCAGGGTTTCAATGTCGCTGTAGTTAAGGATCGGAGTTACCAGTTCGCATTTCTCGCTGTCCGGTCCGCTGATGCTCACATCCTTCTGGAATTTCCATTCCCTGCCGTCTGCATCCCAAGCGCTCCAAGTGTGGTATCCATTCCTGTAGGCTGTATCCTTATACCGTCCTGTTCCGAAGAAGTCGGCTGCGATTTTTGCCGCTTTGCTCCTTTCAATGTTGTTCATCTCCACCTCAACCCCGATGGTCTGTTTCTTCATTTCCTCAATCTGCCTTGCTGTTTTTTCGTTCATTCCCTTTTCCTCCGTTTTGCTTTGTGTGTTTTCCCTTTCGGTAGTACACATATTCGCTCTAAAAGGTAATCATAGCAAGTCAATTCGAGACATATATTACACAATGATTCGGGCCGGAATTTGTGTATTTTATGGCAGTTCCCGGCAAACATCAACACCGTAGACCACATGTATGTGGCTTCTGTTGTCCCATGCGACCATGACGCTCGCCGTGTCATCCACACCCTCAACCCTTCCCCGTCTCTCTATTCGGAAACTTCATTGCTGACCACATTCTTCCTTTCGCCATCCTTAAAAGCTGAGCTTCCGGAAAGGTTCTTAAGCAGGAGCTTCCTCTCGCCCTTGTATTCCGTGCCGATGAATCCGAGCCGGAGCAGGAAGCACCGGAATGCGTACTTTTCGTTATTCGCAGGCTTTTCCTTTGCTGTGACGCGCTTCTGGTTCCTCGCCATGTCGCAGATGGCTAAAATGAAATGGGTGTAGGTTTTAATCGACTCGCTGTCCTGCCCCTCTGCAAACCACGGGAAGGAAACCTTCTCCCCGTCCGTTTCAATCGGGAGGCTGTCAACCGCCAGTGCCTTTTTGATGAGGCTGCCTTTGGCATCCACCAGCTTCTGCAGGTTCTCCAGTGCGGCATCAGTAAAGGAATCCCTCGACATTGCCACCGTAAGCCCCAAATCAGACCCCTGCGACTCAGTTTCCGGCTCCTCCGCATTGTTTTCTGCATCCGTACTTTCTTCCTGCGCCATTTCTGCTGAGACCGCAATGATCCCTTTTTCTGCAAGGCGCTCCAGCAGATTGCGGATTTCCTCGCTATCCGACCGATCGTCAAATTCTACTGCACCGTTTTTGTCGATATGGAAGTAATCCACCTGATAAGCCGCCATCGGCATTCCTAGGTATTTTGGTTTTACCTCTAAAATCTCTCCCATTGCCTGCACCAACGCTTTTCTTTCTGCCCCTGTCCTGTTGAATTCAATCCTCATATGCTTTTCCTCCATTATTTTTTGCATTTTCCCTTTCGGTACTACATTAATCACTCTAAACGGCAGAAATAGCAATCAGAATGTGAGAAAAAATATCACAATAAAAAGTCCGTGAACTGTGAGTAATACACAATCTCCAAAACAAACTGAATAGCATCCACTACGCCTCCACCTCCTTCACCAGTGCGGAGTACGGGATTTTCTCCCCGCTCCGAACCACATATACATTTTCCGAATCCCCGGTATCTTCTACATATCTCCGCAGTATTACAGATGCATATTTCTCATCCAGCTCACACATGAAACAGATACGGTTCGTCTGCTCACATGCCATCATCGTGGAGCCGCTCCCTCCGAAAGTGTCTAACACGATGGCGTTCTCCTGGGAGGAATTGCTGATCGGGTAGCCAAGCAGGTCAAGCGGCTTGGAGGTTGGATGGTTCTTATTCCGCTTTGGCTTGTCATAATTCCAGATGGTCGTCTGCTTTCGGTCAGAATACCACGGGTGCTTCCCGTTCTTCAGAAATCCGTACAACACAGGCTCATGCTGCCACTGGTAATCCGAGCGCCCAAGCACCAAAGAATTCTTCACCCAAATACACACCCCAGCAAGGTGGAATCCCGCATCCACAAAAGCCTTACGGAAATTAAGTCCCTCTGTATCCGCATGGAACACATAAGCTGCGCCGCCGCTTTCCAGATGTTCTACCATGCACGAGAACGAATTGTACAGAAATGTGTAAAATTCATCCCCTTTCATACTGTCGTTCTGAATAGTCAGCCCTCCGGAACTCTTGAAAGAGACTCCATACGGCGGGTCCGTCACGATGAGGTTCGCTTTCTTTCCGTCCATTAGCACCGCTACATCCTCAGCACTGGTAGCATCACCACACATCAGCCTGTGCCTGCCCACCGTCCAGATGTCGCCCCGCTCCACGAACGCAGCTTTCTCCAGTGCTGCGGAAAGGTCGAAACCATCATCTTTCACATCTTTTTCGCCGTCCCCGGAGAAAAGATCTGCAATCTCATCCTCACCGAAGCCGGTCAGAGATACATCAAAATCCATACCCTGCAAGGATTCAATCTCGATACGGAGCAGCTCCTCATCCCACCCAGCATCAAGGGCCATACGGTTATCCGCAAGGATATAGGCTTTCTTCTGCGCCTCCGTCAGATAGTCCACAAACACACACGGGACTTCCGTAATTCCTTCCTCCTTCGCAGCCATGATCCTGCCATGCCCTGCGATAACATTGAAATCCCGGTCGATGATGACCGGGTTCACAAATCCAAACTCCCGCAGGGATGATCGCAATTTCGTGAGCTGCTCCGGCGAGTGCGTCCGTGCGTTATTTACATAAGGTACCAACCTAGTGATTGAGACAAGTTGCATATCAGTCGTAGTTTTCATTTCCACCTCCAAAAATTGCACAGAAAAACCGCCCAACATTTCTGCTGGACGGCATCAGTTTAATTGCCATATTTCTACTTAATTCTCATATTCATAAAACCCAGATTTCTGACATATCTCATGCACAGTCATAGCAAAAATGGCCCTTGAATGCACATCTGGGTTATCGTTCTTATTTTTCTTATCAATATATAGATCCCGCATAGGGTTCCATAATCCATTCTCCATGATCCAGTCAATTTTATCCGGCAGCATATAATATCCTTCCGGCTGCTCACACCATGTATAGTTCCCGTGCTTATCATTGTGGATATATTCCTGGCCTTCGTACCCGTCATCATCAATGTAGTTGTTTACAATTGCGAAATCACAGCTATGGAGAATGCAGGATTTTTTCCTATTCTTCATCTTGATTGTCAGTACGCGCGTAGAATCCTCCGGAAAATCATATCCGTATTTTACACATACAGTGCCTATTGCATTACGCAAAATATCCTTTAGCTGTTTTGGCTTATACTTGCCATTTCCATCATTAACCTCAATGTTAAAATCAAAATCATAACCCACATTTGATTTGGCATCATATGTAATCATATTCCGTTTATAACTTCCAACCACATCAAACCTAAATGTGAACTTTTTTCTTACCAAGTCCTGAACTTCCTTAAGCATATCCAATATATCATTATATGCTTTTTTTACTTTTGGGTCCTTCTTAGAAATGAAATGAAAATCATGCTGCATAGCTTTACTCTCCTTTTTATTTTTTTCATTTATTCCCAAGCCTCCCATTTAGCATTAATTTGCTAAATCATTACATTATATCACCAACAGAATAATTATCAAGACTTTTCAAAAATTAATTTGCCTTTTGTGAGTTGTAAATAAACTTACACTCCTTTCCTCGCACGGAGCAGCCGCTCCATTATATCATCCTGGGGTGTGTTCCCCTGGAATTCCACCGAGCAGTTCTCCTTCACAATCTGATATATCTGCATCCAGCAGTAATTCGTCTGTTTCATGTAGGACTGACTCATGGTGACATAAGGGGACGCAATGGCAGCCCCCGTGGTCGGGTGCTTCGCAAGGAAACCCGTGGATGACACTATCTCCTCGCACTGAATCCACCGGGACACACTCATGGCGTACTGCTCCACCATCTGTACAGTGACCAGCTTTTCACATCCTCTCGCTTGCAGCCAGACATAGGTTTCCTGGAACACTTCCTCCGCCACCAGTTCCCGTCCGCTCTTCTGCGGGGATTTCAGGAAGTCCTTCACAGGTGGCACATCCACACCTTCCAGTTCGGCAGGCTCCATCATGACAACCGCCGTTTACCCTCGCTGATTTTCTCCGTGAGCGCCTTGCGTTTACGTCCCGCCCCCGGCCTTGCGCCACCGCGACCACTGCCGTCTTTTGCCACTGTTTTCACCCCATTTCTTTGAATTTCTTTGAAAAATGCTACGGAAATCAAACCCCGTAATACCTTGAAAGCCTTTATTTTATGAAAATCTCCGAGGGGTTAATCCCCCGTTTGATTTCCGGTTTTTTTGCGTAAGAGTCCACGCCCGTTCCCACTGCATCAAGGGTTTTGAGATTTGACCCGCCCCTACCGTTTGCAAAATATAGTAAATGTGCTATAATAAATGAGCCGGGTTAGTTGGGTTTGTGTTTGCCACAGCTTTTATGGCTGATGTCCCTAGCGTTGACTTATCGCTCTATTTTTGTTTTTTACAGACACTTTTTTCTTTTCTAAGTCTAATAAAATCAATGGAGGATAAAGATATGCCAAACAGTATGTTGGTTGGAAGCGGCGCGCGGAGCGGTCCAAACTGCTGGGGGAATTTGTCAGGCACTTTCCAAGCGCTGTGTAGGTTCGATACCTGCCCGTTCCATTTTGAGACTGCATAATGGCAGTCTCATTTTTTGTGCCATCTGTCTCCATGCTGTGCATGAATCCTTGCATGGCACGACTGGCATAAGGAGATAAGGTTGTCAACGTCATGTGTTCCACCCTCTGCGAGTGGTTTCTTATGATGTACCTCTTCAACAGGAATCAGGACTCCGTGTTCGTAACACTGTTCACAGAAGGGATGCTTCTCCACATACCTTTTGCGTATTCTCTGCCATTCCCGTCCGTACCTCTTCTTCGTATCCGGGTTCCTGTCGTATTTCTCATATCTCTTATTTTCCATGCGCTCATGTTCCTCACAGTACCGTCCCTCAGTGAGTCTTGGACATCCGGGATAAGAACATGGCCGTTTCGGTTTCCTCGGCATAAATCCTCCCACGAAAAAAGCCCTACGGAATCATCCGCAGAGCTTCATTATCTTTTTTGCTAGTTTAACAATACCACAACTCCATACTGTTAAAAAATGACATTTACTGTTAAGCTGTCGGAACACAAACTTTTTTTAGTGCCTCCCTGTGCAGACGATAGACATGCTCGATGCTGTATCCCATTTCCACGGCTATCTGCTCCCACCGCATGGAAGATAAGTAACGCAACTCCAAAAGCACCTGGTATTCGTCATTGCCGATCTGCTCGATTACATCACGAATCTCCCGTTTCAGTGTCACAAGCTGGTTCATGGCTTCCTTCAATTCTTTTTCATATTCTAGGATGTTCAGGATCACATCTTCCATCTTATGGTCGTTCTTTGTTCCTGAAACGGGTGTATTGCTTAAGGTGGAAGTCACCCTGGTTGCAAGCGCGTTCATCACCGCTATCTGCTCATTTTTGCTGCGTATCCGCATATTAAGGTAAAATGCCCTCGATAAATATTCCTTTGCTGTCATGGTAAACACCTCCGAATGATGAATTTTCCCTCGGATTGACATTTTTTGACTCTAAGCGCCATAATGACACCACTTTTCATGTTTTTACTCTTATGACAGCTTTCACGGCATCGATCAGTGCATTCTGGGTGGCATCCTTCTCTGTAAGGATTTTCATGATGCGTTCATCAATCGTGCCTTTTGCAATGATGTGCTGCACCACCACCGTCTCGGAATCCTGCCCCTGTCTCCACAGCCTCGCCACAGTCTGCTGATATAATTCGAGTGACCATGTCAGACCGAACCACACCATCGTGCTGCCGCCGTTCTGAAGATTAAGTCCATGCCCTGCTGATGCCGGGTGAATGAGTGCCACGGCTATCTCCCCCTTATTCCATCTCCGGATGGATTCTTCAGACTGCAGGACTTCAAATGGTATTTTTAACAAAGTGAGCCGCTCCCTGATCCGCTCTAAATCATGATTGAACCAATACGCCACCAGAAGGGGATTCCCGTTCATACTTTCGATGATATCCTCCAGCGCATCCTGCTTTCTGTCGTGTATATGCATCACCGCCCCTTCATCCTCATAAACCGCCCCGTTTGCTATCTGGGAGAGTTTATTCGAAAGGGAACAGGCATTTGCAGCCGTCACTTCACCATCAGGGAGCTGCAAGATCAGTTTTTCCTTCAAATCTTCATACTGATTCCACTCATCCTCCGATAACTGCACCTCAAACCTGCTGTTGATCAGTTCCGGCATCTTCAGATAGTCATTAGACTTCATGGATATCGTAATGTCCGAGATCTTCTGATAGATTGCATCTTCCGCTTCTGGAAGTGGCTTGTAGGAATATACAATAGGACCGTTCATGCGGTCAGGCTTGAAATACATCGTGCGGTATTGCCCGATGTATCTCCCAAGCCGCTCACCCATATCCAGAAGTTTGAACTCCGCATAAAGGTCCATGAGCCCATTAGATGAAGGTGTACCTGTAAGGCCTACGATACGCTTGACATACGGCCTGACCTTCATCAGTGCTTTGAACCGCTTGGACTGATGATTCTTAAAGGAACTAAGCTCATCCACCACTACCATGTCAAAGTCAAATGGGAAGTTGTCGATAAGCCACGGCACATTCTCTCGGTTGATGATGTAAATATCTGCATTTGCATTAAGGGCCTTCATCCGCTCGGCGGCAGTCCCTACAGCAATGCTATATCTAAGGTGTGACAAGTGATCCCATTTCCCGATTTCGTCTGACCACGTCATCTTTGCCACCCGCAGAGGCGCGATGATAAGCACCCGTCTAACTATGAAAAAATCAAAAAGCAGGTCTGCAATCGCCGTAAGAGTTATACTGGTTTTACCAAGTCCCATTGAAAGAAGTATTGCTGCTATGGGGTGTGACTCAATATATTTAGTAGCAAAAGTCTGGTAATCATGTGCCTCGTATTTCATCAATGATCCCTCCAATCTGCTCCGTTCTATCAAGGATAAATGCCTTGAATCCCATCTTCCTTAACATCGCTATCCTTGACTCCTGAAGGGGGCTTGGCTTTTTGCCGGGAGCCTTAACCTCCACAAAACCGCATTTCCCATCCGGGAACAATGCCAGTCTGTCGGGAATCCCATCAAAACCGGGCGATACAAACTTGAGTGCCACTCCTCCGGCAGCAGCCACGGCCTTTCTGAATTTTTGTTCTATATGCTTTTCTCTCATAAAATCCCTCCAATCACTCATATTTACTGACTTTTTGTTGCCTGTGGTGACAGTCGATGATGGTCTATACATAAACTCCCTATATAGAGATTTTTTCAAAAAAAACAGCCCTAAAGGGGGTTTTATGTGAGACTGTCACCGACCGTCACCCAAAATGCTCTCAGTCCAGAAATTCCGTGGCTTTAAGGCAGATTCCATGTACCCATGATCCGTCCTTCATTTTCTGCCTCTTATAGCCGCTGTTTTCTACTGCATTATAGAAATCAGCCGTACTTCTTGTGTACTCACCAGTCTGTGTGCAATAGTTCCGATAAGTCTGGTACAGTTCGCCGGATCTGCACTTATAAGCCTTGTCGACCTCACAACACTCCAAAATGAAATGTCCGAGCCAGTTATTGTCCTCACGGTAGGATTTGATGGCCTCCTCCACAACCCTCGGAACGGGGATATGGAAATTCCTGCGGATTGCTTCTTGAGCGCCCTCGATGATCCACGAAAGGATATACGGTGCTGCATTGTTGAAAAGGTGATCGGCATAGTTCTTGATGTCGCCTACCCCGTCGATCTTGGCTCCAAAGGGAATGACAATAAGCCTGCGCCATGTTCCTGGATCATTCGCGCCCACCCTCGGCAGATGATTTGTATAAAGTACCAAGGTGTGGCTCGGCCTGAAGCTAAACGGATCCTTGTACTTCTTTTCCGCAAATATCTCATCCGTGCTACACATCTGCTTTACCACAGAAGTGTTGAGCCTCATGCCCTCCTCCAGTTCCGATGCAATAATGAGTCGCTTTCCTTTGGACTCAGCCATTTCCGGCTTGACGTTCCTGCGGCATCCCACCGTTAACGTATCAGCAGAGAGATTGCCGCTGTATGTTCCGAGGACCCTTGCTATCGTGTTCCAGAAGGTGGACTTACCGTTGCGTCCCTCACCATAAGCAATGATAAGTGCCTCAACATACACCTTCCCGACTGCCGCCATCCCCACCACCTTCTGCACATAACTGATTAGTTCTGTGTCTCCGCAGAAGATGGTGTTTAAGGCATCCTCCCACAGATCTCTGCCATCATCTCCGGGAGCCACTGCTGTTATTTTTGTGATATAGTTGCCAGGGTCATGGTCCTTAAGCCCCGCCATGCCTTCCGGTAGATAATATGTCCCAACGGGTGTGTTCAAAAGGAACTCATCTCGGTCAAGGTCATTTACATGTATCTCCAACATCGGCTTTGCCGCCTGCAAACCGGACACGATATACTTCATATCTCTACGCTTCATGACAAAGTTCAGATAGGAAAGTGCCAACTGATACGCAGCGAAAACATCATGTTGCCCGCTCCTGATGTTCTTCTCCAGTGCCTTGCCGCCTGCTTTGACTGCCTCCCCGGATACCCCAGCATTAAGCATTGCCCGCCTTGCACGGTCCAGTTCATCTTTGGCATCCTCAAGCTGGAGATCGAGGAATTCCTCCATTGCCCCCACCGCTCTCTGCTTGGACTCTATCCATGCCATCCCGTCATAGCGCAGATAGTCCGTTGCCGCCGTGTAGCATAGTTCCATGCCGTACTCCCGCTTCAGAACCTTCGCCTCTCCGATGTCGGAATAGTCATCCGGCTTTAAGGACTGCCTGCCAAAGTCATTATTATATTCATCTGGCGGCACATATCCGCTCTGTGACTGTACTTTAGCGGCAAACTTACAGGCACTTCCCCATATGAGTCCAAGTTCCACATCATCAAGAGGCGGATCGCACTTGGCCGCTTCATCAAGGAATATCTGGTGCGCCCGCTCCGTTGCACCGTATCTCTTGACAACCCTCCCGGCAAATCTGGACATGGTGCTGTTCCTCTGCCCCTGCGGAATGCTTCGCCGTACAGCTTTTACGATACAATCAATTGTGATCTCGCCCTCCTGCCAGATGATCTCACTGGACGAATTGCCGAAGATGAACCTTGCCGCATCCAGGGCATTCCCGTCAAAGAACGGGAACCTTGACTGGATCGCTGCCTTCAGTTCTGCGCACCCGTCTGCGCTGCTTATCGGGTCATGGGGAAAATACACATGGAACCTCGGTCTTGCCGCTTTTCCGTCCTTGGGAACCATATTGTGGCGGCTTGGTACGATGATGACGCTCACATCGGGAACCGCTTCAAGGAATCTGTCCGGCGTGATCCACTCATCCGGGCTGTCCGAGTGGTCATTGTCGCAGTCCAGCACGTCACAGTCGGAAATGAGGAAATTATCAATGCTGCGGTAGCTGTTCTTAAACCTTGCGGTAACATGGTCTGCCGCCACCGCAGCAGTAAAGTCATCCTCATTGTCGATCACACACTTATTGGGATACACGCAATTTTTCACGTTCCCCGTACAGTTTGCCGTATAAAGTGTCAACTTCATGAGACCACCCCCTCCGAAAAATACCGCACCTTCTTTTTGAACGTCTCTGCCTTTGCTATCTCCTGCCGCATCCCGCTTGAGATGGTATCGCCGAATACCCAAACCTCGTCACACTTCCCTAAAAGGACGAGTCCCATGAACAGGGCATTTTCCCTCTCCGTCTCCTCGTCCATGAACTGTGGGAACAGAAGATGCGGTGCGATGGGTATGCCATTCCTGTTTACGGCAAACCTGCTGTACTTCCTTGCGTTCTCAGTATTCTTTTGAATGTCTCCTGCATAGGGAGAACAGATGTAGACCAAAGGCCTGTAATTCTTTACTTTTTCCATTCGTTATTACCCTCCAACATAATCTGTGATTTGCACCTTAAAATACAAAACGAGGAAACTCGAATTCTGCCTACGCATAGCCCGACCACTCCCGGAGCAGTATTGCTTGATAAACGGATAGAGTTTCCTCGTATGTGCCACCAGCTTCTCCATAGTGCCTCCTTTCCGGGGATACACATATCCCTCAAGGTACAGGCAAAGAAAAACCAGTGAAATTTAACCTCTTATTAAAAATCTTTATAAATATCGCATTTCTGTTATATTTTATTTAATCCCTCACATTTATGTTATTGGTAGGATGGATTGGAATGCAACTACCTTACGCTAACTGCTCCATTAATGATCCAAAATCAATCATTTCGCCAAGCGTACTCACATTCTTAGGTCTCAGCGCATCCATCACAGTTCCTAATACTACATTGCATCTTTCTTCATTACGGACGATCGCAAATAATTTTGCTGTATTCTTTGCATCACATAATGCGTCATGCATATGACCTTCAAAATCGATTCCTGCATAATACAATGCTTTTTCAAGAGACATAATTCGCTCAAGCCCTAACTTCTCCTTGTATTCCTTTTGGAAGTCGAACCAATTCGCAAGCAACTTCATCTTGTCCTTACACGAATAATTCTTGAGTTCCATCTCGGTAACAAGCTGATTATAATCATTCTCACTCCAAGCATAAACTTCAAATTCACTTCCGTAGGATTCGCACCAATCTGCAAACATCTCATAAGCTGTAGCAAATATCGGTGCACCATAAACCATCTGCGTACTGATGCCGGTCAGTGTCTCATATCTCTTGTAGATAGAATCATTGTACTGTGGCTTTACCAAAGTTTTGAATTCTCCAATCACCATGAAGCTCTCATCCATAATAACTGCACCAATTTCAATAATCTCAAAACGGCAAGTCAGTCTTTCCTCTTTATACTCACATGCCATCGGATTCATCTCAAAATCAACAATTATGTAGTTCATACTCATGTCCTCCTCTTTTTGTGTTCCGAAAATCACTACAAATTTCTTTATAAAATTAAAGTTTCTCGTATATTCCACAGGCATTACATACCCATTAATTTAAGCCATCCATAACCCAACAGAATCAACACACCAAGTATTTCATTAAATGCACCGACTATTACAGCAATTATAAATACTATCCAAAAACTACCTGCCAACGAATTACTTGAGATTCTCGGTGTACTGTTATTGTCAGTACAATTCTTATAAATCTGGTACTCGATAAAGTTGTCAGCCATATCATTTTTATTGCCATTGCCATTCCAATCATACATTGCCATAGTCTATACCTCTCATTGTTTTTTTCTTCGATGATATAATCTTACCAAAATATAAGTCCAAAAAAGCGGACTACAAATCCCAAAATCAAAAAATCAATATCCTGCATTTCAAGGCAGAAGACATCATAGAGCATTTTGAAGATGACACCCTTTTCTGATTTGTGAAAGACATCCGGGGAGCATATCCCCAGCTTATTTAATCTTTTTTATAAAAACTGCATTCATATCCATCTGCCCGAAGGAGCAGTCCTCTGATCCACGGCGGGGTGCGCCCCATCTGTTCGCAGACCGCATCAAGACTCACATCTTTGCCGCACTCGATGATGATCTCGTCATGCACATGCGCCACTATCCTGCAGTTTCTCAGTGTTTTCATGGCATGGCATAAGATGTCCCGGCTGATCGCCTGCACGATGTTCTCAACAAATTTTGGACCGTAGCTCTCAATTTCAGACCATTTTTTCTGCCCATCTACCCCATAATATAAGACCGCCTCCGAGCCGAACTGATTAATTCCCATATGTGGCTTGGCATAAGCAAGTTTACGTCCGCTTGGCAGCCGGAGGAATAGCATCCCGCTCTTACAAGAAAACATGATCCCGTGTGTCTGTGTATCCGTCTTTCTTATAACCGCTTCCTTTACTGCTCTATCTACCGCCCACCAGAAATCCACTATGTTAGGATTTGATGAGCGCCATGCATCTACGAGTGGTTGCAGCTCATCTTCCTTAAGTCCCTGTTCCAGTGCGCCCATTGACTTAAGAGCGCCTATGGAGCCTCCATAGCCTAATGCTAACTCTGCAATCTTGCCCTTCTGCCTAAGATGCGCGTTTTGCCCATGCTTTTCAACAGATATCCCAAACATCTCACTTGCGGAAGCACAATAAATATCTCCATTATTGGCAAACACCTCCATGCGCCACTCCTCCCCAGCAATGAACGAAAGCACCCGTGCCTCTATCGCCGAAAAGTCCGACACAATGAATTTGCATCCGGGCATTGGCACAAAGGCCGTGCGAATCAGCTCCGAAAGCACTGCAGGTACATTGTCATAGAGCATCCTTAATGCATCATAATTACACTGTTTCACTAATTCTCTCGCCTGCTCCAGATCCGGCATATGGTTCTGGGGAAGGTTCTGTAACTGTATATGCCGCCCTGCCCATCTACCGGATCGGTTCGCACCATAAAACTGAAAGCAGCCATGCGCCCTGCCATCCCTGCAGCAGAGATTCTGCATTGCCGCGTACTTCTTGACAGAAGACTTAGCAAGCTGTTGTCGGATCTCCAACACTTCCTTTAACTTTGGTGGCGCCATCTGCAAAAGAGAGGCTACAGCCTTTTTATCAAGGCTGTCGGTCTCCATTCCGTTCTGTGCAAGCCACTCCTTCATCTGCATCACGCTGTTTGGATTTTCCAATCCCGTGATATCCTTCATCCTCTGCATCAGTTCCTCCCGCGACTGTTCATCTATGCGGATTGCATACTCCACCACATCCATGTCAAGCAGGATACCCCGGTCGTTGATCTCCTGGTCAAGATGGTATTCGTCCCACACATGATCCGGCACGGGGAAGTTACGCAGTTTTGCCTGTACCGCCATCTCCGTTTCCACATCCCGCTTATTGTATGATTTGAATCTCTCCCACTTATCAGGCGCATGTTCCGGCAAATTCCTTGTCCTCTGACCGTTTGCCTTTGTTGAAGCGCAGGGTACGGAAAAGTATCTGATGAGCGCCTTGCCCTCGTCTAGCTTCTGTTCTGACAGATTCAGCACCTTTCCCACCAACTCCAGAGAAAGCGGCAGACCCATATAGGCAGCCCACACCATAGAACACCGCCACGATTCCGGCGATAGATAAGATTCCGATAGGTTAGCGTATATTGAAGGATAGCTGCGTTTTAGATACACGGACAGGCATAGCCTCTCGAAAGAGGCATTATACGCCCATTTTATCACCTCATCAGAAACGATGGCATTCAGTATATCATCTGGAATCTCATCCCCACATTTAAGGTCAAGGACTGCCACCTCGCCACCATCAACTGAATAACCAAAGAGAAGTATCTCAAAGTTGGGTGATTCCACATATTTGTATACCCCGCTCGTCTTGATATCCACATCAGAATAGGTTTCCAAATCGATCGATATAGTCATTTCACACCTCCCAGTATGCAAAGGGCGGAGAGAAAATCCCTCCGCCACTCTACTTTACGAATCTATCTGCCTTGCTTACGCAAGGAAGTTATCATCATCTGCAAAATCATCCTCCGCCCTGCTCTTGCCGCCGAGAGGCTCGCCATCCTTTAACTTCTGCAAGTTGTTAAGCCCACAGGCGATACCCTTGGCGGAGCCAGTATTGTAAGCATAGAAGTTCATGGATACTCTGCCGTAAACACCGGAATACACTTCACTGTGATCGAAGATGGGCTGTAAGTCTGCATCCACGATACCGGGTGCTGTTGTTGAATTAGCGTTAACAAAGTAACTGTCACGGTAGGCCTCATCATCCGGGCGCTCCAGATCACCGTCTCTCAATGGAGTCTTAAGAACTGAAAGGGAAGGAACAGACTTACCGTTGCCCTTCAGCTTTGCTTCTCCCTCTTCATAGGCTGCCTGAATAGCCTTCTCGATAGACTCGATAGTCTTGGTATCGGATTTCGGAATAATGACGCTGACGGAATACTTGGGTTTTCCGTCATTTACCGATTTTGGTTCCCACACGTTACAGTATGACCATCTGGTCAGTCCCGTTTTTACCTTTGTTGCCACATACTTACTCTTAATCATAATCTTTCTCCTCCTTACTAAAATCATATTGTGCTGAGTTTTTCAACGCCGGACGTCTGTCCGACATAGGTACCAATGTTGGCTTGCCCGCAGGCTTCTCTATCAGAGAGCCAAGGAGTTCATCGAACTTTGTCTTGCCGAGCAGTTTGGTCATTGCAGTGATTCCTAGAACCTTATGTTCATATGGGTCAAAACCTGCCTTATTTACCGTGTCTGCAACAGCATCTTCACTTATATACTTACGGTTTGAGCGACCTTCCACGAGTTTCCATCCTTCCCATTCCTTGCCTGACACAGCGGCATTAAAAGCGTAATCCTTTACATCGTTTGCCCACGAGATGAACTCATCCGCCCGTGCTAGGATTGCCTCAATCTCTGCATCCTCCAGTGTATCCGGCTTCTCAAAGTCATACCTGGCAAGTTCGAGGTTGTATTCAGCGCGTTTCCTGCAGGTCTGTTTTGCCTTACAGAACCGACAGTGGTCACCAGCTTTGAACTCACCGCCTCCTTCAGACGCCAGCTTCGCAGCAGGACACAGTACCTCCTCTGCCCATTTAAGCAGGCCATCCTTTGTGACGGTGTATGTTTCTGTGACCTCACGCCTCGGCTGGAAAATACTCATTGAAACGCTCTCGATGTCATATATGCCGTCAAAGGCAGATAATGCTCCAAGCGCATAGCAGGCAAGCTGCGGATTAACACCCTCTTCATCACTTCCTGCGGATACTGCTACTCCCGTGCCGTACTTAAAATCTATAATGTGCAAATTTCCCTCGGACACTATGACACAGTCCCCCGTGCCGAATCCATCCGGTACGAACGCCGAAAAATCAAGGTGCTGCTCCACCATCACGATAGGGTTCTTTGCCACCGCCACTTTTTCCATGACGAACTGCACATAAGCATCCGAGCATTCTTCCATTTCCGTATCGAGATAAGCAAGAGCCGCCTGTGGCTCCTCTGCCTCGACACCCAGAGCATTTTTCAGCTTTGCCTCGCATAAAGCATGGGCATCCGTCCCCTGTGCGGCATACTCACTCCCTTTATCCGGTATTTTGGCATTTAGCTGCGCAGACGGCGGACAGGCAATCCACATCTTGGAAGATGAAGGGGAAAGGTTTGAATGTTTAGCCATTCCCGATCACCTCCGCCTCCGCCATAAGTGCCGCGAAGTCCGCAGGCTTGATGTCGGAGAGCCGCTCCGCGCCGTACTTAGAGATCAAAGTCTTGACCTCTTCCGTATGCCCTGCCCTGGATTTGTCTGCCAGGATCATCCTGACCTCTTCAAGCGACCACTCCTTTTCAGGTTCCTCTGCTGGAACAGCATCTTCCTTTGTCGGCTTCTCCTTGGGCGCTTTCCTTGGCGGGTCGGTGCGCACGGCTCCGGCATTCTCCATTAGCGATGCGCTACAATCGCGGATACACTCTGCAAGTGCTTCCATGCTGTCTGCTATACCGGTCATTGTCTGCACCAGTTTTGTTACATCTTCTTTTGTCATAATTTGCCTCCTTCCCTGATCTCGCTGATATCAACGGACTGGACCGTCTGTCCAGGGGATAAGAGATAGACCTGCGTGAAATCCCCGAATAAAAATCGGAGAATCCGTGTCGGTAGCTTTTTCCCTGCACCCTTAAGCACTGTGCTCCTACGTCCATCCGCATCAGCAACATTGATTGTTACCTTATGCTTCATAAAGGCACCTCACTTTCCGAAAGGAATCATTCCCTTCTGAGGTACAGGCAAAGAAAATGAACGGAATTTTAACCCAATTTAAAATTTTTTATTTAATTGACATGCAATTTATCATCCAACAGGAAGAACAAGCTGCTACCTTATGAACATCTAATTTTTGATAAAATGGAACAGGACCGGATCTTTAACCCAGCCCCAATGGTTTAATAATTTTCTCGAATGAAGGATTTTGCCCTTACTATGAGTTTTGACACATTTGCAATAGAACAGCCCAGCTTGTCCGCCGCCTCAGTCATGGAATATCCGTCGAGTTCGACCAAGACAAAAACCTGACGCTGTTTGCAGGGCATCTCATCGATGACCTCCCCCAGACGGGCTGCCGCAGGGTTCTCTGCGTGTGACCTATCATAAACTTCCCGCATAAGACCGCTGCGCTCCATGTCGGAATCCGTATCTTCGGAAAATGCATCAAGCGACATTGTCCAGTTCTTCGGAACCTCCTCTCCGGGATGTGCCTCTTTCCACTCACGAATCATGATCTTTTCTTCATTGGAAAGAGGCGGCCTGCAGTTTTTCCGATTATTATAGATCTCGGAATCATCCAACGAGTGTAAAAATTTAATCAGCTCAGCCGTGACCTCCCCATCTGCATCTCCGGGTGCAAAAGTGATCTTTTCGCCTGTAGCAGACTTATAAGTGTATGTGGTACGATAGTTAGAATTGGTCTTATAGAATCTCATAAAATTCCCTTGCCTTTCTGCCTGAACTCCGCAGAATGGGCATGGGAATTAAAAAAACCGGAACACTTGGAGTGAACCGACTATAATGCCAGAAAGTGGGCACAATAAGGTAAGGTTTACTCCAAATGGCTGCCCCTAATATATGAGAGACTGCCAATGTGTAATCCCATGCCCTTATAGCGCTAACTTCAGGCCTGTGATTTATTTTTAATAGTTAGACAACTTATAGATCTATAATAATTCACGAAACTCATCTATAACAGGAACCCGCACTTCTGCCAAAAAAGCGCATAAAAAAAAGATTTCACAGTCCTAAGTCTGTACTTAGTTCTGTGAAATCCTTTATTTTTGTTTAAATCCGGAAGTCAAACTTCCGAAAAACTGAAAAATTTTTATTTTATTCCAATGCTCCCACAATGAAACCTGATATGCCATACCATAATTTAAGAAAAGTCAAAAAAGCAGACATTGTTCCCATGAAAAAAGTAAGCGTCACTCGTTCTATGTATGATGTCTGGTATTCGTCTAAACATCATATCACCTTCTGCTTTTTATTTCTTTCTATTACTTGGCAAAACCTGCTCTATGCCATATTCCTTTAAAATTTGATTCCATTCTTTTAAATTCCCATCTGTATGATATTCAATCAAATCTTTATATACATCATGCTCATCTGACATCCCCAACTTATATCCGGCTTTTTCAATCAGATCATAGCAATATTCCTTACGTAAATTTAACCCTATGCAGATTGCAAGAACAGACTGCAAAGGAATCTTGGTCCTCTTCCTATGATAATCACCAATTTGCCGAGAGCTTATATTTGAACGATATGCCAGTTCCTCATCTGTTAGTTTTCTGCGTTCAATGTGATACTTCAGGCATTCATGAAATTCCATTCCCGCTGTGGCTTTTCTCACATCGCGTATTTCTTTCATAAATTTTTTTGATTTTTCTACTTCTTTAGCTCTATCAATCGTATTCTGATTACAGCTATAATCCTCATCAAAATCTGCTTCCCTGTAATATGCAGCCGAAACATTCTGACAAAGGTAGCATCTCTGATAGAGGTCATCATCCATCAAATAATCTTGATGATCAAAACGTCGTTCAAACACAAGACAACACTCATCGGCATGATCATTTGCATATCTAGTCAGCTGATATCTCCGTACTGGAATAATAGGATCATCCACATCAGATGGTTCTATATATTTGGTATCATTAATGCAGAAAACATGACCTGTATAAACTATACTACCCTGTTCCACTAGCTCTGAGATAATCGGGTTTGTTTTCATTAAAACTGTTGCATTTTTCCTATCAACAAAAAAGGTTTGATTATTCCCTAGCGTACCTTTTTTAAATGACAAGGGCATAAAATAGTTGCCATCTACATATGGAAATGTTCCCTCTGCTTTATCGTACCCTAATTGAATAGCTCGCATTTTAACTGAAAAATTAGAAACATTAAACAGCTCAGCCATTCGTTCAAAAGCATCTTCAAGCATCTGTCCTTCGCATCTAAAAGCGTGAGGCCTGAGAATATTCTGTTTCATGATAGATTCTAACACATAATTAAATATGCTTCTTGGCATCAAAATTCTTGGTGCTAAGGCGTTTGCCTGCCATTCAGCCCACCATACTGCCTTTTGTATCCCTGTCATGGTTGAGTTCATACGCCCAGGTGTCACTTCACAAGACATCCTATCTGTCTCATCATTTAACAAAGATAATATCTCAAAAAATTTCTGATGTAGTTCCCAATGGATTAACTCATGCGCAATAGTAAATAAACCTGAACCATACTTGTGCATAAAATATGTGTTTTCATTGAGAATCATGGTTCCAGGACTAATAGAAATAGTATTATGCACTGGCTCACTTTTTAGAAACGGATATGGAGATCGTTGATATATTTCTACATCGGCCTTCTTGAAATACATCCTGCCAAACTCAGTATCCGGTAATACTCCAAAATAGTACTGAACCCCCATCTGCTCCATAATGTGTTGATATGGTAGCACAAACCTATCAAGTACTACATTCTCATCACAATAAAAGCTATAAAAGTCCTCTGCTATATCTTCGAGATTTTCTGTGTAAATATAAGGCACCAAATATTCATCTAACGCTCCCTCTTTATTAAAATGACCCGAATGGTACTCCTCTGTATTAAGAGCCGTTACATCATGTAAACCATTATGGAGCTGTGCGCGCAGCGACACTGTAAACCACCGTGTTTTTCTATCGGCCTCATACTTTTGCATTCCAAGCCCCAATGTAACAACATCAGCAGTCAGGTTAACATCAATATTGATAAAGTACCCTATGTCATCATGACACATAAGGGACTTCACAGAAAGATTATCTATTTTCTTCTCTGAAAGCGACACTACATTCAGGGCATGAAAACCAAGCCCGTCATGATGGGCTTGAACATAATCGAGAACTTCTCTCGTGAGCATATCCTCATAATTTACCTGTATGTAGCTTTTAAAATCCTCATACTTTGCCATATATCCCCCTCTCGCTAGCCCCATGACCTTATTTCACCTAGTATTGAAGGTAGTATAATTTTATCGGCCGGGAGCCAATCTACACTAAATATGTTATCAGGCTCTAACCAACATGCCGCCTTATGCTCTTTCAGTTCCAATTTCCCAGATTTCACCTCGCACCAAAAACACTGCATTGAGAGATGGAATTCAGGATAATCATACTCAACAGTATCTATCAGGCGCCCTACAACGATCTCAGTATCAAGTTCCTCTTTTATTTCACGTACCAATGCCTCTTGCGACGTTTCACATTCTTTAATCTTTCCTCCAGGGAACTCCCATCCATCTTTATAAGAACCGTAACCTCTCTGTGTTGCAAAACTTGTCCCTCTTGATAAATCACTGCTGCAACTACATTAATTCTCTCCATCATTGCCTCCAGATACATTTTTCCCCTGCAAATGATACATTGCAAGGAGCTTTTCAAAAGATACCTTGATTCCTACATTTGCAAGAGCATCCTTTCGGGCTTCATAAATTATTTTTAATGGTTCTATGGCATCTCTTCCATAATGAATTTTATTATGACAATTGCTGCAGAGTGAAACAATATTCTCTTCAATATCAAGAGAAACTGGAAAATCATCTGAAAAAGCCATCGGTATAAGGTGGTGCGGTTCTGTATATTTCTTATCCGAATTTTTTCGTATGAACGACGGATGATTTGCGTCGATCTCACATTCATAATGGGCATGAGCCAGAGCATTTATTGCCGTCTGCCTATCTCTTGGATATGTCTTATGCCCATTCTTATATACAGCAGCTGTTTTCTTTTTTGCCACTCCTTTATATTCAAAACCAACTGCCGCATTGTATAGTGATGCTTGCTTTAGATCATCAATAAGGTTCTGATCCTCAGCATCATTTGCTTCCTTACCATCCAACTCAGGGCATAATGATTGTAGCGCTTTAGCGAGCTTTGGCTGTAATTTCCACTCAAAATGCTCATCCTCGCGATATCGTCCCCAAAAGACAATACGCCACCACACCTGCTTTCCACGATCGCCATATACCGGAGCAAGGTCCATTTTTTCAGATATACGACGAGCCAAGTCTACGACAGGTTTAATATATGTGGATGGACTTACTCCGTCCTGCAACCCAAGATCGTAACACGTAGTTGCATGGTTATCCGCTGCATAAAAACGCTTTATAAGCTCCAGGTCTTTTTCCAAGAATATACCAGGATCCTGAATCAGATCCTTCCACTGTTCAATAGTTATATTTATTTTTTCTGCATATTCTCGCGGATACTCTTTATCTCGAAGAGACTGCAGATCCTTTTCTTCTTTCTCCTCTTCAAAAGGTCGGCCAAATGTTGAATACAAAAACCTTGTATATAAATAATTACTCAAGTCCTTAAGCTCGTCTTGTGACTGTTTCCATTCAACCAATTTACGCTGCTTATCAAGAATGTCATCGCTACCAACAGACACTATCCCAAGCCTAGCCATAAAGTAATCCAAATGTTCATCTGCAAAAATAGCAAGGTAATCCTCCGGAAAAAATGTTGATAGAATCTTTCCTCTGAAGAGAGGCCCCAGCTCACTTTTACGAATTGCATCATAGTCTTTGCTATCCCCAGCCATACGTAGCAAGACAATTTGTTCTTTTATTTTCTCAAGGGCTTCATCCGGTTCATCTCCATATTTTTTAGTGATGCGATATTTCTGCTCTTTATCATCACCGCTTGTGCCATAATACAACCCAAATTTACGAGCTGTAGCTCCATGAATGTTTCCAAGATCCTGTAATTCTGTCTCAAGCCTATAGCAAAAAGAATCATTTGTTCCGAGACCGACGACGTATTCTTCCTTAGTTAACCCTATAATTTTTTGCATGTTATAGTCAGATACGAATTGACTCCTAATCAGTTCAAGCTCTTTCTCTTTTTTTTGAAATTCAGGTAATTTCTTCTTAAACTGATCTAGATGGTTTTTCATCTGGATTTGAGGCTTTTCTTCTAATAAATCTATGGCTTCACTATCAGAATCTTCTGTGCCCTGACTTTGTGCTGTGTTTACGGGAGTATATTCATCAAGATCGGTCATACCCGCTGTTGCATTCAAAAGATACCTAGCAAGCTCCTGATTAGCTTTGAAAAGATATCCCATATTGCCATTACCACTCTTATCGAAAGGACCGTATTTTTCCGGTAATAAAGGCCGTATCCCATCTGCATAATCTATCGGGCGGATAGCATGTGGAAAAACAAAATAATCTGTATCAATACGCCACCCATCCTTCGCCCATTCGTCTGAAAGATTATAAGGCCGTGGTGCAGAATAGCAATCTGCCTTGGCTATGCTGACAGCTACAAATCTTCCTGATTTCCCGTGCAGGATAACATCGCCTTTCTTTACCTCCTGCATCCTTGTCCAGTGATGGTTCACTGCTCCGTTTTTACCTTTCTTCGGCGCCCAAAGAAATCCACCTTCATATTCTTCATCAAAACTGCGTCCCTGAAAGACATAGTAATATTGTGGCGTTGGCTGTTTGACCGCTGGCGAAAAATAATACTGCGCCGGTGTGCCCTCTTTTTTCATTTCACCAATATCTGACAGGAAATTCAGCTCACCAAAAATAGCCGACTGATGCTTCCCAATCTCATAAATAATGTTTGTGAGATTACGTGCAGTCATTGGCCGATCATACGCTCTAGCAAGTATCTCTATTGCGTGTCTCCTGGTAATACGCTTTCCAGTCAAAGTCTCTGTAGAGGCAAAAATATAATCTGAGAGTTGCTTTGACACAATGCTTGGTCCTTGAACTGTTTTCAGGCCATTAACTTGAAGCTGATAATAACTGAGCTTAGACGTATCGTATTTTTCTAAAAGCTGTAATTGCATATAACGACCATAGTCTGCATATCCAGTATCATCAATCACATAATCAATATCATCGATTTCCGGTTCTTTCATATTGACTTTTTGTGCAACACACTTAAACCGAATGGCACTCACCGGTCTTGCAACATAAATATATACGATGTCATCCACCTCAATATTCGTGCTTTGCTTCCAATCAATCACATCAAGTGCATCAAAAGCACCTATTACATCATATTCATCTGGATTACAAGCTATAATCCATTCTGCCATGCTATCGCCTCCATCTACTTATCATTCTCCGTAAAAAAACCAATCCTGCGCTTAGGTCTATCTGGTTCCTTCTTTATGGAAGTTAAAAGAAAACTGAGCTGATTGATATGTTGAATCAGTGTTGCTTCGTTTCCATTAACATATCCTTTAAAAACCATCAATACTGATTCCTCATATGCAATATTTGTTACCTGCATTGTAACTGACTGCCCAAAATTAGTAAGCATCAATCCCACCTCGTGCTCATCATCTAATTTTTCTTCAAAGTCAGTAATATACTTCTTTAAAATCTCATATTGCTCATCAGCCCACATATGATGCATTGGCAAATCAATTTCGGGCATGTCAATTTGGGGCAGCTTAAACGCTGGCATTGACGGGAATAATCCATCCATAACTTAATCCTCCTTAATAATATTGTTCTATGTAGTTGTAATACTTCTTTATCTTATACTTAGTATAATGGTACATTCTGTCATCTACATACCTCCGGTGATATTTCCCTTATACCCATATCACGAAACATTTGATATGTTTCTTTGTATCTTTTGCCCTCCGGAACTACAATAATCATTCCTTCTCGTCCTCTGCTAAGCAGAATACGATATATATTCTTTAGTATTTCATCCGGGTGCTCAAAAAGCTGTCTTTTATTAGCAGGTATCTCCATATGCCATTCCCCATTTTGCCTAAAGAAATCACCACCAAACAATACAAATGGCCAATCAAGTTCAAGTCCCTGACAAACAAATTCACTTGCTGCAGAATTCATTGCTCTACAGTCACCTGTAAACCATGCACCTGCATTGTTTGCACTCATATAGCTGCTTGTTATAGTATTTTCAGACGCAGAATTAAGCATATTTCTATTCACAAATGAGGAAACCAATACGCCATAAGTTCCCACACAGTTTTGCTGCTGCATAGATTGTTGCCAATAGCCCAGATGTCTTACAAGTCCTATCTTAAATCCTTTACGTTTAGCCTCATTCAGCAATCTTCGCTGTTCTGCTACATCGTGATTATCAATCACCGAATTTATCCACTCGCTCAGGTCAATAAAATTATTTCTTATCGCTGTAGACAAATGAAGTTCTTCATGTTCTGTAATTATTCCTGTAGCGTTAATCTGCTCTCTTACATTGTTAGAAACGTAATAATGCCAGTCTTGATGATTTTCAATAGCAGTCTCCCATAAATGAAGTCCCTGTTCCTCGCCCTCATGAATTGCCTGGCCTATTCCAAACAGACATACAATAACGCAGGATCCATGTTCAGCTTGCACTCTATCTCCCAGTCTAAGTAACCCTTCAATTTCACTGTAATTCCGTCTCATTTTATTCTCATCCCAGGCTCTTTGTGATTCATCAAACACAATTACACCGTGCTGCGGTCGGTTATTAGTATGAATATAATTCTGTTTAAAAGTCTTCATGCTTATTACAAAAGGGCAATCATCCTGTATATTTGTAGAGCCAGGAGGACTAAGGATGGTCTGCATGTAATTAATAAGTGGATCATTACCGGATATATAAACCGATGGAGGTGTTGCATCTATTCTATCAAAGGCAATCTGTGTACCCAGATACGTCTTTCCTGAACCAGGCACAC
Source organism: Lachnospiraceae bacterium (assembly GCA_029062885.1). Lineage (GTDB taxonomy): Bacteria > Bacillota > Clostridia > Lachnospirales > Lachnospiraceae > UBA3282. The sequence continues at coordinate 26,500 of JAIDPH010000125.1, read as the reverse complement.
CATCGACTATAATTACAGCCTTACCACCTGTTTTCTGAACTTCATATATTACCCCATTAATAAATGGTAAACTTGCTCCAAGATCTCCATCTTGCAAGTAACGAATCTCCCGCGTGCCACCTTCATTATAGATAAGTCGTACAGCATCCATAATACTTGGAATGGTTGTCGTTTCAGAATCAGTCCATTCATCAACATCATGATATGCCACATGGTCGATAATAGACTCTGTGATAATCTGAGTAAAATTCAAGCAATCAAGTACTGCACCTATTTCACAGTTATGATTTTCTCCATGATCTCTTGTCCTTACAAGATACCCTTCTACATCCATATGATTTCTTAATGAAATATCATGGCTTGTTGTAATATAATGAACATAACCATTAGTCTGTATCATTTCTTTTTCTGTATAATGCGCTGTAGCTTTAAATTCCATAACTATAACTTTAGTGTCAAGCAGGATGATCACATCCATTCGACGTCCATTACGCAGCGGAGGTCTATACTCAAATAATAGAGGCAGATCTCTTGTTTGATGTGTATTAGGCATATAGTCCTTCAAAAACTTAAAACAGTCTTTCCATGCAAAGCAATAGCCATTCACTTTCTCTTCATCATTCTGTTCATTTTCCTCACAGCAAAACGCAAGCAGTTCCTGACACCAGGATTCCCAATCTTGCTCTGAGCTATCAATAATCTCCCCTGCACTTAAAACCTTACCTACGTTCATCTAGGATTCCCTCGCTTTAGTAATATTGTTCGATATAGTTATAAGCCTTATCAAACACTTCTTTATCCTTTATCTTATATTTCATCCATACGACACTACGCAGAGCTTTCTTTACCTCTTGCTTACCGGTAGTTGTGGTCTGCCAACCCTCAAAACGTACTATTTTTACAATATCGTCAATATCCGTAACAATACGTTCAACGATAATCGGTGTCTTATCATTTTTCACGCCATTGAAAAGTTCCGTAAGGGCTGCTTTTCCTTTGTCAATTTCTTCTTCTGGCACCACTTCTTTCTCAGCTTGGGCCGCTTCCCTTGCCAACTCCAACAACAGCTTAAGGAATGCTATACTGGTAATCAATCCTTGCTCATGCTTTTCACGCAGATCCTCCAACTTTTCACCCAGCTTCTGGAACTTAGGCTCCTTTGAGTGCTGACGTATCTTAGCAACCAGATCAATCTGCACCTTCATAGTGGTTTTCTTCAGGTCCTTCTGCTTTTCGATAAACTCATCAATAAGCTCCGCATCCATAGTGAGAACATCCATACCCTCATTTACATCGCCGACTTCCAGGTTTTCATGCACAAGTTCCATAGTCTTTGCACCCAGGGAAGCCCAAATAAGAGCCCCACGGCCATCAGTCGGCTTTACAGATTCATAAACCTTTGAAATCCACTGATAATCAAATTTAAACTGATTTAGGAATGGATCTGGAGACAAAGCGTCCCATGCTCTGTTAAGAACGCGGTAGTCTGCACCAAACTCATCCTTCTCTTTATTAGTAGGCAGGCATTCTTGTGCGGCCATAAGACCTTCCCAACCTTCTACAGTACGGTCCACACCCATGAAATAACTCAAGCATTTGCGCATCAGCGCTGGGATCTGCTTCTTCACTTCTTCAATGTTTGTGATAACTTTCTTCATGCTAGATTCATCGAAATCAAGCGCGGTCGCAACGTTGTCAAAAATTCCAATATAATCCACGATCAATCCGTGTGTCTTTCCTTCGTCGTATGTACGATTTGTACGACAGATAGCCTGCAGCAAGTTGTGATCTTTCATCGGTTTATCAAGATACATAACTTGAAGGACCGGAGCATCAAATCCTGTAAGAAGCTTTGCTGTTACAATAACCAACTTAAGTGGGCTACCTGGTTCGCGGAAGTAATCCAAAAGCTTCCCTTCCTCATCGCGGTTTCTACGATACTTCTTGTATTTGTCTTCTTTATCGTTATTTGTATCCATAACGATAGTAGATGCTTCTTCTCCCAGTAGGCGGTCAAGTTCTTCTTTATACATAAGGCAGCATTCACGATCATAAACAACTACCTGTCCTTTATAACCATTCGGCTCTATTTTTTCCTTGTAATGCTTAGCAATATGCTCGCAAACTTTACGGATACGCTTCTTGTCATACATGATAGCTTTCATGTTGACACGCTTAGAAAGTTCTGCCTTATCTTCTATGGACAGGCCTTCCGTCATGACATCAAATTCTGCATTCAGTTTATCCTTATCTACATGCATCTCAACTGGCACCGGCTCAAAATTTAGTGGCAATGTCGCCTTATCGCGAATGGAATCTGAAAAAGAATACTTGCTCATGTAACCACTCTTATCCTCAACCGCTCCAAAAGTATGGAATGTATTTTTATCCAGTCTATTAATCGGTGTACCTGTAAGGCCAAAGAAGAATGCATTAGGCAGCGCCAGTCGCATTTTCTCACCAAGATCACCCTCCTGTGTGCGGTGTGCCTCATCGACCATAACAATAATGTTGTCTCGTGGATTCAGCTCTTCTTCTACATCACCAAAACGGAATATTGTTGTAATCGCTATCTTTCGGATATCCTGCTGGAAAAAGCTGATCAATTCTTCCTTTGTCGCGATACCTGTTAGATTTGGTATTTCTGACGCATTAAATGTCGCTGTTATCTGTGTTTCAAGATCAATACGGTCATCCACAATAACAACTGTAGGATTCTTAAGTTCTGGCATCATGCGCAGCTTCTGCGCAGCAAATACCATGAGCAGTGACTTACCAGAGCCCTGGAAATGCCAGATCAACCCCTTTTTAGGATAACCAGCCTTAACACGCTCCACGATAAGATTCGCGCCTTCATATTGCTGGTATCGGCATATAATCTTATACTTACGGTATTTTTTATCCGTAGCAAACATTGTGAAAAATTGAAAAATATCCATCACTTTTTCTGGTGTTATCATATCCACAATGATCTTCTTAACGTCTGCAAGACTGCCCTCGCTCTTATCATCTGGAGTATGCCACGGGCCCCACATATTGATCGGCATGCCTACCGAACCGTAACGATAGCATTTACCTTCCGTAGCAAAGTTAAATACATTCGGCACAAACATAGCTGGCACACTCTTCTCATATGCAGAGATATCACCGGCTGCGTCCAACCATGTAATAGCATTACGTACAGGAGTCTTAAGCTCACCTATGGCAATAGGAAAGCCATTGATAAGAAGCACAATATCAAATCTCTTCCCACCCTCGGCTTGCGGATAAACCCACTGATTGGTTACCACATACTCATTAAGCGCCAGATCCTCTTTGGTCATAGTACCAAAGAAACGTATCGGAACCATCCGCCCATCTTTACCGAAGGGATATGAGTTCTCTTCAAAAATCATCTTCTTAAACTGCTCATTTTGTGTGATCAAGTTATGAGCCTGAGCCGAAAGCATCAGTGTACGCAGCTTATATATCACTTCATCCGCACGTGTGGGATCTTCCGCTATCTCTGAATTCAATCTTATAAGTGCATCCTTTACCATAGACTCCACCATAACATCGTTATGAAGACGTCCGAGATTGTCAGCTTCGATATACTTCCAGCCATTTTTGCTCAGTGAATCAATCACCATCTGTTCAATCGTGTTATCTTCGTTAAACATTACTCCTCCTTACTTCTGCCAATAATGATTCAATTTCTTGTATCAAATCCTTATTCATGATCTCCTCCTTGTCTACAATTCCATATTTTCATTAAGGAGGAGTATGGCAGCCACTTTATTTCGTTTGTTGTACCAGTGCACGTATTGTTGCTTTTAAATCGCTTATAGCCTGTTGAATTTCAAATTTTGATTTATCGGTCTGGCGCACGAAAGAAACATATTTCTCCTGCATATTAATAGGTGGCACAGGCACTTGGAGACTGGACAGTATTTGCTGGTTCAAATTTTGTATATTAGCTCCCCGGCCAGCCATTTTACTCCGTACAGACTCCATCTTAAAATAACGTAGCAGATAATCTATCAACAGCAAATCGTTTTTGGTTCGAAATCGAATACAAAACCCGCTATATGTCACGGGCACGTTTCCCGGATAGACTGTTAAACACCTGCCAACAAGAGCCTTATTTCCATTGGACCGGACAAAAACAATATCCCCATCTTGTAACAAGTATTCATCAGGCGGCATTTCATTCAAAGAAATGAGAGGTAATTTACTCATGTCCCTAATCGTTGCATTATCCTGAAAATCTGCTACACCCAAGCATCGGATGGTCACACCTGATTCTTTGCTGCTAAAGTTCATTCCGTTTTTGCAAGCTCCTACCTGAGTTAACGGAAGGACACTCCATGATAATGGATTATCCACCGGGTCCCCAAACATCTCGATAAATTGCGATTTAACCAATTTATCCAGTGATTTAAGAAGTACGTCATATTTCTCCTTTGTTTCATAAGCGGCCCAGAGTGTTTCTGCAAGCCACTCCTGCTTACTTACATCAGGGAGTTCAAACTCATACTGTTTAAGCGTTTTGGGAGATAACCTTTTTGACATTGTTCCATCCGAATAACGGTCAGCAAAATCCCAAAAATCATCTGTATTCAATATAAACGGAACCAACCGCGCAAGAAGCGGATCTTTGATTCTCAATACTATGGAGTCTCCAGATGTTATTCCATCGAAATTAACTACAGCCGCTCTTCGAAGATAAACATTACGACGGGCAATAAGAATATCGCCTGATCTAAACTCTTTCATTGTTGAACCAAGCATATCGGTAGTCCCATAATTATGAATACGTACTTCTCCCGACTCATAATGCTCAAGCCCTACAAATCGGTCATATCCACTATTTGCCGGATCGTTTATTCTGACTGATATCTCTTCTGCAATATCATTTATCTTATAATGCATCAGCCGGCACCTCCTCAAGCATAGAAATCAAATTGTTCATATCACTGTGATATGTATTTTTGCTTGTTATCCATTCACTAACCGCAGCCTCAAGGTCTGTTGCATTAGATTCATTATTACCCCTGACATATAATGCAATACTTAAACGAGAGTCATTCTTTTTAATATCACCAAGGTTTTCTATCTTTGAAAAACCATCAATTTCCGCATAATCATCATATGTTTTTGTTATCTTTTCAATGTGCTGATCTTCAAGAAAGCTTTGTGCATTTTTTCTCGTTACCTCGTCACGCGCATCGATGAATAAAATCCTTCCTATCCTATTACTTGGTTTTCGAGTCCGGCAAATTACGATGCAAGCCTCCATTGGAGAATTGAAGAATAAATTCTTACCAATACCAATGACACATTCGATAAGATCAGATTCTATCAATTTTTCGCGCATTTCTTGTTCTTCACCGCGGAATAAAATACCATGTGGAAAGAGTATGGCACATCTTCCTGTTTCTTCATCAAGACTCTTTAATATGTGTTGAAAGAAAGCAAAATCTGCCCTGCTTTGAGGTGGTGTCCCCAAAAAATTACGTCCATATTTATCCGCTTCAAATGCAGCTCGATCCCATTGCTTAATAGAATACGGAGGATTTGCCAGTACAAGGTCAAACTGCTGTAACTTTCCGTTATCAATAAAGGCCGGTGTTTTTAAGACATCATCATTTGCTATCTTAAAGTCCTTCACTCCATGAAGGAACAGATTCATGCGTCCGATAGCCGATGTAAGCTGATTAATTTCTTGACCATAAACCTTAACATTACGCCATTCTTCATTTCTGTCCTTTATCGCCGCAATACAGGAAATCAACATTCCGGCACTGCCACAGGTAGGATCATAAATTGACTCACCTGACTGTGGCTTTAATATCTCTGTCATGAGATGCACAACAGTACGATTTGTATAGAATTCTTGAGCTGTATGTCCACTATCATCAGCAAATTTCTTTATAAGGTATTCATATCCTTGCCCAAGCTCATCTTCCGGACAATTTGCTATAGTAAGAGTCTTCGTACTGAAATGCTCTATTAGGTTTTTTAACAATTCATCCGGTAAACGATTTTTATTAGTCCAAGAAGCATCACCAAAAACTCCCTGCAGCTTGTCCACGTTTGCTTTTTCAATTGCACGTAACGCAGTCACTATAGCCTTACCGACATTTTCAGACGTGTTTCGAACATCCCTCCAGTGACTTCCCTTTGGCACCACAAACGTGTGATTTTCTTCCCATTCAAGTGCTTCCTCATCACCATTATTATCTTTTAATATCTGCTCGCATTCTTCATCATACACGTCACATATTCGCTTAAAGAATAAAAGTGGAAATATATACTGCTTATATGCTCCGGCGTCAATATGCGTTCGTAGGAGGACAGCAGATCCCCACAAATATGATTCAAGTTCATCCATCGTAATACGCTTACTCATCGATATAGCCTCCCTCCTTTAATAGTTGAATAAGCTTATCTTCAGATCTCTTTACATCCTCCACAGCAGCCATAAACTGTTTACGCACCTCCTCCGGAGAAACAACCTCTTGCTCCTTGCGTTCAATATATGTATTTACTGAGAGTATATAATCCCTAGCCTTAATATCTGCTATCGATACTTTCTTGGACTTCTCCAACACATCGTCATAGTTCTTATACAGGTCATATATTTCATCAACATTAGCATCGGTCAAAATATTTTGCGCGCGCTGTGGCGTATATATCTCTGATCCATCTATCAGGCAAACCTGACCTACACGTTCTGGTTTCTTAGCATTGTTTAATATAAGCGCACAAGCCGAGACGCTCGTACTGTAAAAGACACCACTTACAAATGTAATAACTGCTTCCAGCTTGTCCGACTCGACAAGTTTCTTACGCATTTCACCATCTTTTCCTGAATGGAACAATACTCCCTGCGGAAGTATGACAGCACATCGTCCTTTGTCCTTATCCATCGACATGACCATATGCTGTAGCCACGCAAAATCCGCGCTCGAGTCTGTAGGGCTTCCCCATATGTTACGGCCATATAAATCTGACTCAAAAACCCCAGCCCCCCAATTTTTAAGAGAAAATGGCGGATTTGCAATAACACAATCAAAAGTTTTCAACATACCCCTGTACAGGAAGTAAGGTGCTTTTAGTGTATCACCTTGAATAATATTGAAGTCTCTGGCCCCATGCAAAAATAAATTCATACGAGCTATCGCAGAAGTAGCCAAATTCTTCTCTTGACCATATATTTTGCCATAAGTGCTCACATCATAATTCATTCTATGAATGGCTTCTATCAGCATTCCTCCGGTTCCACAAGCCGGATCATAAACTGTTTCTCCCGGCTGTGGATTCAGAATCCTTACTAAAAGTTGAACTATTGCTCTTGGCGTATAAAATTCACCAGCATTTTTCTTTGACAAATCAGCAAACTTCTTGATCAGGTATTCATAGCTGTCGCCCATAATGTCGTCGGAATAATTCTTGTTTCCAACTTTTATCTTGGACATGTGCTCTACCAGATCTTTGAGGCGCTCGTCCGATAACTTTCCCTTATCGGTCCAGTTTGCATCATCAAAGCTGGAGAACACACCATTTAAGGTATCCGGATTGGCGCGTTCAATTCCCGTCATGGCCTTTACTATTGCAGTACCTATATTTTTGTTAGCCTCACGGACATCGTTCCAGTGGCATCCCTCTGGTATTTCAAATCTGTGATTTTCAGGGAATGAAGCAAATTCTTCATCTCCACCAGACGCTTCCAGTGCATCCTGAGTCTCTTCATCATAAACATCAGATACACGCTTGAAAAATAATATCGGTGTCACATAGCTTTTATATTCATCCTGGTTAATCGGCCCCCTTAAGATATCACAGCAACCAAACAGATGACGAAACAGCATCTCGCTGGTGGTTTCTTCACTCTCAGATTCACTATCTTTTAAATCCTTATTTACTGCTTTTACTGCCGATTCCATCATCGTACCCCTATCGCCATTCTTAACCTTTGTAGGAGCTTTAACGCTTACACTTACATCATCTTTGACCTTTTCAATCTTAGAAGGATACTTGTTTTCAAAGTCCACCAATATGCCAAGCAGTCTCTCATCCAGGAATGTCAATGCGTGCTTCCTGATATCGGCAGGAATACCATAGTATGCCTCGGCCACACCACCTGTGATGGCGGCCAGGGTATCGCTATCGCCGCCGATCGAGATCGCGTTTCGGATCGCATCCTCAAAGCTATTCGATTCAAAAAATGCCATCAGCGCCTGCGGCACCGTATCCTGGCAGGTTTCATTAAACTGATAAGTTGCACGGATCCCGTCCAACGTGAAATCCATCGGATAGTAGTGCTTGTCGATATAATCCCGAATCTCGAGAATATTCTTGCCATCTCTGGCCAACCAGATCGCGACTGCAGTCGCCTCAGCCCCCTTCAATCCCTCCGGATGGTTATGCGTCACACGCGTAACCATATTCGACAGGATCTTCGCGTGCTCTATATCCTTTGCCACAAATCCGCAAGCACTCACACGCATTGCCGCACCGTTTCCGTAGCTATTATAAGGCTGTGGATTATCAGAATACATCCATTTTCGGAATCCACCACCATATCCGCAATCCGGGTAGAGCTGCCCAACTTCACGCATATACTTTATTGCGTTATTACTTAGATCGCTGTGATCGGCTTTACTCTCAAGGATTGCTTTTGCAACTCCAAGAGACATAATACTATCATCTGTAGGGAAGCATTTATATGTGAAAAACTCAAAATCCTTTGCTCTATAATTATTCCATTCAAATCGAGATCCTACTATATCCCCAATTATTGCTCCTAACATGGTACTCTCCTTTAAAATTCTCTTTGTAAACGTTCAACGACTCTCTGCCAACGTTCTTCCGCGTCTTGGATTGACTTATGATATCTTTTCAATTCCTTTTCATACTCATCCGCAATCTTCTGCTGCTCTTTTAATGGTGGTATTGGAACTTCCATAGCTTTCAAATCGTTGTAACTTATATTCATTACTGTTGTTCCTTGCTGCATTGCCGAGAGCAGTGTTCGACCCATAGGACTATCCAGAAACAGCTTTAAATAGGAACTTAATAATACTTCTTTATGTGGCCGGATTGTCACTATATTGGATGATGCAATACACGGATAGCTTTGCTCTTCAAAAACTGCAATCCGAATAGCTGTCCCACGCGCTGGAATAAGGACGTCTCCTTCTTCTAAAAGATAATTCGCTACTTTACGCGACTCCTCATTAATATGATCCATTCCTTCTGTAACGATGGAGTATACACCCAAATTCGAGATGTTCACAAATCCAATATTACCAGTTGGATCTTTCTTTGCGACATTTTTTCCGCGAAATATATCCGCAACCTCTCCAAGAGTCTTTTTTCGGACGTCGGAATTCTGAAATCGTTGATAGTCCTCATCCTGCAATGCGAATACCTTATCAACATTCCAGTCACCCATATCCTGCAGTTCTTCAAGCATTACAAAAGTCTCGTCATGTATGATAAGCTGACTAATTCCGTCTCTACGCGGATTTTTTGTGTCAGCCACCAACCGTTTTATCGCCACATCCTCTGTACGGCCAGTCGTGAGCGTAAATAACATGGTCTTGACACTGGTCGGGAGGAATATACCACCTGGCAATTCGGCGATCTCTTTTAAGCAATACATGCTTTGGATAAATTCACGAAGCTCTTTCACATCACCAGCTGCAAATGTTATCCGCGCCGGTATCACAATCATAAGTTCTCCACCACTGTTCAGGTGGAGAAGTAGATTCTCAACAGCAATCAAATCATACTCTCGACAAATGAACGGGCTCTCCTCGGCCTTATCACGCACCCCAAACACCGGAACCGACATGATAAAATCAAACTTAAGCGCCGAAAACTCATACATATAAATGCTGGTCTGCAGGATACATACATTCTCGTATCCAGCAAATATCTCATCCAAGACTGCTTTTGCCACGCTGTTTATCGTCGTTAGAGTAAAAGATTTATCTGGGTGTGCATCAACCGTCTCTGTTATGGTCAATGCAAATTTCTCAGCCTCCGGGATTAGGATCGTCTTAACATCATTTGAAATATGATCATCGAAGCAGCGGAGCAGCACCTCTGGAATATAAAATCGGCTGCTCATGGTATGATCATCTTCTGCTAACAAGACCATCTCCCAATCCAGTTCTTCATCTGTCGCCTGAAAAACTTTATAGAAATCGAACGCATTCTCAAACGGGTTAATGATTTCATATTTATCCGCGACAGTCAGCATCGTCTCGTAGCACTCTTCCTGACTCGGTTTTACCCCTTTCTCCCGCAAAATACGTTTTGTTTTATTTATAAGAAACGCGGCTTCTGTGTATCGGTCAACCGGTGTATAACCCCGAAACGCATTAAATGCTCTCCACACTTTCTCTTTGCGCTCTCCGAAATTCATTCATTCCTTCCTCCTGATACTTATAACATTTTCACGAAACTATCTAAGGATAATATATCAGGTCGAAATGTGTATGTCAAGCATTTTTTATTTTGGTATTTAAATACCAAAATGTTCAACACAATTCCACATGCTTGATGAGATATAGTAAAATCATATTAAGAAAAATCCCGATGCCCACACTACGCTTTTTGCGATTAGTAAACTATTAACGATTTGCCTTCTTATCGTTAAAGAGGATTCAAATAATCCTTTTTAGAACTGCCCTGTGTTGCGATTTGATGATCCAAACAGTGATAATTCCACGCTGCTAACCGCAAGAGCCCTATATTAAGGTATGTTTATTCTCCCCTTGTATCATCTTTTTGTTTCGAGGTTCATTGGTACAGTGAAATTGATACAATTCAATTATGCATCCCCAACCTTATAACAATGCATCCTCTCAAAAACGGCTTGAAATCGTTGTTTCTTCATAATAAATGCACACCCTTTCGAGTGTGCATCTCTAGTTTTGAAATTCAACAAAATGTATTTATTTCTTCCTTATTCCGGGTTCTTCATTAAATTTTGTAGGTGCTCCTCAAACTTCGGTCTACAGATAAGATATCGATTCCCCATGAATAAACTAAATTGTCCTTCATTATCCTCTGCCATTCTTCGCATCTTCTTAACACCAATATTGAAATAAGCACTTGCTTCTCTAATCGATAGCATATATTTCTGACTGATAGGTATGTCAATTTCCCTAATTGTTTCTTGATGCATTAGCACTCACTCCTTTTCTGAACCACTAATTAATAGTTCATGCTATACATCACTCTAAATCATATTTTTTTCAAGGGGGATTCTGCATTTTGATAGATATGAATTTTAACGAAAATACCTTTTGCTCAATTGCTATCGTTAAAGGGTATTCAAATGAAACTACTCGACTGTTTTTGATTACTACATTTACTACTTTTACTTCCGTCAGTCGTAGTCCAACCGTAGTGCCTAGGCACAGCAAAAGCCTTTATTGGCCCCATTTTGCCCCGATGATTTAAACACAGAACAGTAGTCGTTCGTCCTGCCATGGCAAATAAAAAGTATTTTAATCATTTTCCTATAACTCCTTAAATGTCCTGTATTTCTTCTCAAATGCTTGATTTTGCTGGGGTTTCGGACTATTCCGAAATTCTATGTCTCTAAAGTATTTTCTCAAATCGTTTCATACTTTCTCATATTTGTCCCCGCAAAATTGGTAAATACATTGGTAAAGTAAGCGGCTTTACCAACGGGCTTTTTATGAGTTCGCCACTCGCTGCAGTTCCTCTTTTGCATCATCAAAATTCACATGGGTGTAGGTATTCAATGTTACACTGATATCCGCATGGCCCATGATGTACTGCAAGGTCTTCGGATTCATTCCCGACTTCGCCATATTGGAGCAAAAGGTATGTCTGCATACATGAGGGGTTACTTTCGGCATCTGGACGCGGTAAATCTTATTGTACTTTTCAATGATATGCTCCAGATACTTTTCCCAGTGAAGGGCAACCATCGGCATATCATTCTTATCCAGACACAAGAAACGGATATAGCCATCTACCATAGGCTCAACTTTCGGCGCTTCCCGATTAGCAATGATTCTGTGGAAACACATTGCCACTTCTTCTGTCATAGGAACATAGCGGACTCCGCTTTCTGTTTTCGGCTCCTGGATCACATATTCCATCTGTGATGTGCGCTGTAACTGATGATCTACCTTGATACGCATTTCCTCAAACTCAATATCAGGTATTGTCAGTCCGCAAAACTCCGAAATGCGAAGCCCCGTATGAAAGAGAATGTAGATTGCGTCATAATATCTGCTAAAATGATTATCTTCTCTGATAAACTTGAGCAGATCACGCTCCTGTTTCCGGGTGATCGCCTCTCTGGTAACAGAATCATTGACAATAACCGAAGCCAGTTCAAATCCAAATGGATTTTTGCGGATCAGGTCATCATCTACCGCCATCTGAAACGCCGGCCTGAGAACACCACGGATAGAATGAATGGAACTATATCCTCTGCCATCTACCTGCTGAAGCTTAATGAGCCATGCCTTTGCATCTGACAAACGTACCTTGTCAATACGCTGCCTGCCAAATGTTTCCTTTTTCAAGACGTTAATGACCGTCTTATATCCAGCAACCGTGTTGTGACGGACTCCTGTTTTCAGAGACACATACTTTTCCACCAACTCCAGCACCGTATAATTTCCGCCATTGGTAACGATGTGGTCAAATAGATCCACTTCGATCTGCTTTTCTTTCTCTCTCAATGAAAGCTCCCGTTTCCTACCTTTCGGCATGGGATCATTCCTGTCCAAACGCCAACTGTAAACATTTTTCTCTTTTCCGTCCTCGTCAATATAACGGAACCGATACCTCCCATCTGAGCGCTGATACTCGCCCTCACGCAAAATACGATTACGGTTATCTCTTCTTTTCTCACTCATCGAATCTCTCCTTTCAAAAAAAGGAGAGTCAGACTTGCATAATTATCATATCACAAATCTGACTCTCCGTATAGCTTTATCATAGTATTTAGTCAATCTGCCGTTTTCATTTTTAGAAAATTTATACAGCAGTTGCCTGATCCAGATACCGTTCAAATTTCTCACGCTTGATCAAAGCTCTGTTTCCATTCATCACATAGAAATCTTCATTAGGATGTGTGTCAACGAGCATTCGAAGCTTCCCCTCGCCGATATGATAATATACGGCTGCTTCTTCAATGGTCAGCGTATATCTACGCCAGACCGGAATGTCTGAATAGCTCTTCCCTTCATCTTTCAAAATCCCTCACTTCCTTTCCACAGTCTGTAATATGGGCTGCCTGCTCCTGCCGGATGCGTTCCTGCCGCCCTTTCAGGCTTTCCTGTACGGACGGTTTCTTTCCCGGTTCGGCGGTCTGACGGTACTGTTCCGATGGCAGCACCTGATTGAGCCAGTGGCGCACATCCCGGAGCATCTTTACATCAACCTGAACCACTTCCAGCTCCTTCCTTTGTCCGGGCAAGGCAGCGGCAAGCTGTTTCCGCTCGCCTTCTAATTCTTTTCGATTATAGATGTTATCTTTTAAATTTGCTTTAAAATAACGCACGGCGGCATTATAAGCGTCCAATTCCTCCCGGTGGCTCTCTGCAAATTTTTCTTTTTTCTTCTTCCAGCCGATGGTGGCATATTCCGCATGGATTGGCTTGTACTTCTCATATTTATCAATGTAGGAAAGCATAGTGTCGATAGCTTTTATCCGCTTCTCTGCTTTCTTCATGCTGCTTCGTATGGAAACAGTTTCCTCACTGATTTTATCAAGCTGTCGGTCAAGGCTTTCCACGGTGGTAATCTCCCTTGCCTGTAAAAAATCCAGTGCGGCTTCAACCCTGTTGAAATCAGAAACGCTTCCTTTTAACTGACCTTTTGCTGCCCAGCCGGTGCGTTCTTCCTGCCGGAGTGCCAGATAGCGGTATAGCAGTTCCTGCAGTGTCGGCTCCTTCACCTGCTCCAGTGCTTCCATGACTGCCGCCTTTTTCTCCCGCAGGTCGGCAATCCAGCTTTTCAGATGGCGCACCATCAGCCGGATGGACTGCATGATACGGTTAGTTTCCTTGATATCCCGGTTCAGGTTTCCAATGTTGGTCTGGATTCCTTTTTTCTCCATGTAGGCGACAGCGGCTCCCATGTGAACGGTGGGGATTTTGTTAATACCCTGTCTGGCATAGGAGCGCAGGTCAAGGCGCTCGGTGCGTCCGGCAGCTTCCAGATAACGGTTGACGGTATCAGACCAGCCCTGCCGCCAGATTTCGGCGTACTTCTTATCGTTCCAGTCCACGGTGTTCTCCTTGTGGCTTTTCCATCGTCCGGACGGGAGCCGAATTTTTTCACCGTTCTCATTAAGGTCATACACTTTCCGGCTCTTTGGGAGAAACTTCCCCTTTTCATCCATCGCCCGCATAGTAAGCAGGATATGGGCATGAGGATTACCGTCTCCCTTGTCGTGGATGGCAAAATCGGCACACATACCTTTGGAAACAAAAAACTCTCGGCAGTAATCCCGTAGAAGGTCAGCATACTGTTCCGGGGAAAGTTCCCTCGGAATGGCAAGGATGACTCGGCGGGCAAGCTGGGAGTTCCATTGTTTTTCAACGGCTTCAGCGGCGTTCCATAAGGTATTGCGATCTGCGTACTCTGGCGGCGCATGGGGCGGCAGCATGATTTCCTTGTGGACAATCTCGCTTTTATGGGAATAGTATTTCTGTTTCTGATCATATTCAGAAAACAACTTTTCTCCACTCTGGTAAGCTGCGGCAGCGACAGCGGATTCGTTCTCGCTTCGCTGGACGATTATTATGTCATAGTGTGGGCATGGCAAGTGTGTTTCCTCCTTTCTCCTGGATTCTGGGCATAGAAAAAGCAGGATACCTGTCAAAAGATTTCCTACTTGGGTTTGTCACTATTAGGTGGCTAATTATTTAGTTTTGATAGGATATTAGTTCAACAAACTGAAAGCTGTCGTATTCTTTGTCAGCCAAAAGATCATTTGTCTTGTTTTGATAAATGTGTTAATAATTGATTAATTCTTTGTTTTAATTCGTTCCATTCAGCAGGTTCTTCCTCAACACCAGAATTACCTATATCATGCTTTACGGATATTCTATTTGTTTTATAATATGATTCGAATTTATTCACAAGCCTGATTGTTTTATACTCTTCACTTTCAGTAATTTTACCTCTATTCATTTCTAAAAACATCCAGGTTATACCATCTGTAAAAATAACATATCCGCATGTCTCAATTTCAGCTTTCAATTCGAAATAACAGTCACTAATACAATCGTATAAATCTCTATAATAGTTTCCGTCATTGATTAAAATAGGATTTTTGGTTTCAATCATTAAATATGCTTTCTTTGGATTATCAAAACTATAATCCAATGGAACATATATATAATCAGGAACAACGTATTTTCCATTTTTCTTATTTTGGGCACATATAGTTTTCATTCTCTGCTTACTTTTAGTTTCATTTTCTGTTCGCGGACCACATCCACGATCATCAAATATAGGAACTATTTTAGTATTTTCAGCACTGCACATTCGAAAAAAAGGCATAAATATTTCTGATAAATAGTGCTCATGATTACATTCATAATGCAATTCGAAAAGTCTCTTAATAAATGATTCAAAAGTTATCAATTCATTATTTGTTACAATATCTATATCGCCATATTTTTTCCCCATTACGCACCTCATAAATACCAATTTGTCACTGGCTCCATTATACGCTATCCCATTGAAAAAGTATAACTGAATTTCAGGAAATTTGCTAGACGAAAACAGCTTATAATGCAAAGTGATTTCGGGCGGCAAGTCCACAAAGGGGTAGCTGGCAGTAGCCAGCGCAGGGGAAGTGTAACGTCCCCTGTGATGATTGGAGCAGAGCGAAAATAATCTGCTTTCCGCAGGAAGCCCCCGGCAGGGCGCAACGCACCACCGGCAGGTGGTGTATAGTTGCGCCCTCTTTCAGAGGGGATGATTCACTCTGTCTCCTCCTTTCCGTTTTCTGCAAGAATTTTTCCTATGGACTGCCTTATATCGTTCCTATGGAAAAGTGTTTTCAAAATGACATCGATCTGTTCATCCGTCACATTTTCCGGGTGAGACAGATAGCTTTCCAGCATTGCTCCTCTGGTACAGAGGCGGTGGGTTCGCTCTTTCCGGGTAAGCTTCTTGATCTGGTATTCCAGAATCTTTTCCTGATGCTGCGCTCGCCGCAATTTTGCTTCGGTCTTTTCCATTTCCCGATTCAGTTTTTCCAGCTTTTCATTCACGGTATATCCCCTCCATCCTTGGGATAAGTACATATATTTTGTTGGGTTTCCCGATACCTTGACGGACACGCATGATCAGCCCGGCTTCCTCCAGTTCTTTAAGGGATCGCTTGACTGTCATGTGGCTTTTGGAAAGTACTTCTGACAGTTCCATGATTGGGAAACGGATAAATAAAATCCCATTCACGTCTTCCAAGCCATCCGTCATTACAGCATCCAGCATACGAGCATACATGATCTTTGCAGTGCTGCTAATCGGAAGCTGGAGTACCGCTTCCGGGAGCGGCATACTCGGCGGCAACGACGTGTCTGCGGTCATAAATTCAACTTCCATCCAGTCGGTGTCCTCCTTCTTGTTTTGGTGTGTGAAAATATTGTGGTTCAGTATCATTCTTGTATCCATTTGCCGGTTTGTCCTGTTGTCGTTCCTGCCCCCGGTTTTACGGCAACGTTTTGCTCCCTCTGGTACGCTCGTTGCGGTCGGAGTTCCTTCATTCCCCTACCGGAAGTTGTTGCGCTACATCGCCGGGGTGCATATCCCATACAGGCCGGTCATTCAATTGGAATAATCCATCGATGAACTATCTGTATCATAGAACATTTTCGTTCCTTGTGCCGTATGTCCACAAATCAGGAATGAAGCAGTAAATCCCAAAAATTCCATGTTCGTGGAATTAGTGTGGTATAATGATTTAGCAAAAGCAACGAATGTGAAGGAGCGCGAATTCATGAAACAGGAAATGACGATCCAAGAGCGGTTGAAAGATTTAAGATTAGAACGACACTTAAAATTAGAAGAACTGGCAACAGCCACAGGTATTTCAAAATCAGCTTTAGGCAGCTATGAAAATGAAGAGTATAAGGAAATCAGCCACGGCAGTCTTGTGACGCTGGCAAAATTTTACGGAGTGTCAACGGATTACCTCCTCTGCCTGACAGAAAACCGGAATCATTCGAACACAGAACTTACGGAGCTGCATTTGAATGATGATATGATAGAACTGTTAAAAAGCGGGCATATCAACAACCGATTACTGTGTGAGATTGCCACGCATAAGGACTTTGTTACTCTAATGACGGACACTGAAATTTATGTGGACGGTATCGCCACCATGCACTTCAAAGATTTCAACAGTCTTCTGGAAGTCTTACGGGAGCAAATTCTTTCCAAATATCAACCGGCAGAGGAAGATACTGCCTTAAAAGCATTGGATGCTTTACAGATACAGGAAGAGGATTATTTCTGCCAGATTACCCACCGGACATGGGATGCTATCCTCCATGACATCAGGACTGTACATAAGGATGATACAGACAGTGCGCCGGATGACTCTAATGCTTTGAAACTGCTCAAGGACGCACAGAAGGCAATGGCAGTACCGGGTTCCTATCTTGATGTATTCACCGCCCTTATGTGTACGCAGTTGCAAATCCGGTATGAAAAACTGACGGAGCAGGAACGCACGATCTTAAAAAATATCATGAAGAAATCTCCGGCATATAAAGATTCCCCATTGAGCCGGATGAAACGGAGATAAAGAAATGCTGTTGCTTGGGATTTTGTCCATGCAACAGCATTTTGTAGTTTTATTTGTTTCACTGCAGGCAAAATCGGAGTATCAATTCCTCTTATAATCTTCATTAATAGGAGTTTTCCAATTTAATAATAAATTTTTTCATCACCTGCAAAAACCTTTATCATTCCATCCTGACTTATTTTAATTGCTACTCCATTTTTTGCCAAGAAACGAGCCGCAGTTTCCCCTGAACCTACTAATTTTGCCTTCTCTTCATTAGTTTCTTTCATATCTGCAAAAACACTCTCATATAGAACTTGTCCATTTTTTTCAATAACTATTGCCCCATCACTGGCAAGAATTTTTTCTAATATAACTTGGTGACTTTCATCTAAAAGATTCAGTTTTCTTTTCCAAATGTTTACTCTGTTTGATGTAGTATATTTTTTAATCGTCTCTTCACTTGAATCCATTGGTATCCATAAGATAGAACTAATATGATTTCTAGAGCATTTTAAAGTATAATATAAAATAGCGTAACTCACCTTATATTCTATATGTAAATGTTCCACCATGAATTGTGTGATATTTTTAGGATGCCTATATCTCCACACATTTTCAATTTTGACAAATTCTTTATGATCAGCATCTGAAACAGATATTTCATTTGGACCAACTGTTCGAACTAGAAAATCTGGTGTTTTTAAATCATTAGATAAATAATATTCATCAAAATATCTACTAATGAAATCTGTTAAAGAAGACATAGATTTTCTGTATATTCCTCTAGTTTTGCAATTGGAATCCAGCAAGAAAAAACTTTCTTGCCCATTAGCTAAAAACCATTCTCTTTTATCAAGATAATTAATATCTCTCTCTGTCTTAAATTCAAAATAATT
Organism: Lachnospiraceae bacterium; assembly: GCA_029062885.1. Classification (GTDB taxonomy): domain Bacteria; phylum Bacillota; class Clostridia; order Lachnospirales; family Lachnospiraceae; genus UBA3282. The sequence continues at coordinate 7,810 of JAIDPH010000125.1, read as the reverse complement.
ATCCTTGTATTTTGAAAAATCGGAACTAACAATTACGCCAGTAGGAAAGAACTCTCCTTCAAAAGTTGATACTGCCATCTGTTCCATTTTTTCAATAAGATGTGCAAATTTTATACCATCATATTTCTTTTCTGATATACAATTTGCAACAATCATTCGTGCCAAAATTTCTCCAAACATCCAATCCCCACCCCTAAAATCTTGAAGATAACATAGGGAAATCTGATCTGAAATTGCTTCTGATAGTTTTGTCAAAAAACTTTTTGCTTTAAAATATAATTTTACATATCTTCCTTTCAATACATAAGGAAAATACGAAATTAAAACACCATTTACTTGTATTTGAGATACAACACAAATCTCATCACCTCGTTCTGGGACTTCCATTACTACATCAAGACTCTCTACTTTAAGCCAATTTTTTAAAACATCTAAACTATTAACCTGAATACGTACTTCCTCAAGATTTAAAAAATTAACTAAAAACTCACAAAATTCATTCTGTCCCAGTCTTAAAAACTGATTGAAATGATTTAAATTGTTAATACAATTTACCTTTGGAACATCGTTCATGTATTTCATAATAATCCTCACATAAAAATAGTATTACGAACATTTCTATTTCTACCTTATTTTAATTTCTTCTCTACAAATTTGCAATAATAATTCCACTATACCATTATGAAAAATCATCTCATACAAAACAATTTCTTCTGCCCGGTTGTGAAGGTTATTACAACGCTACACCTGTTCCATTGACGGGTACGCCTCAATTCCTCAGTCACGCCTTCGGCAGCTTTCATCTGTTCCATAATGGTATCTAACCGATTGCTGACTACCCTTCATCAAAACAATTTTTACTCTCTTTCATCTATGCCCTGATTCATACATACTTTCCCTTTTTAATATCCCTTGACACGCATTTCTCTTTATATAAGATTTACTGCCTTGGTATTTTACCATAAATTCATATATTATGGTATAGAGAATAAACGAAAAAAGCCCTGCCGAAGCAGGGCGCACAAACTCTCCATATATCAAATCGCCCTGAACATTTTCTGTGAGGCTGGCTTTTCTTCCTTGTTCTTTTCTAGTTCCTTTCTGGCATTCTCTAGTTCTTCCATCCTCTTCAATTCGTCCGTTGTATCCTCCAAGCCAAGGTGCATGTAGGTATTCAGCGTTACTCCGATATCGCTATACCCCGTCAGGTATTGGAGTGGCTTGGGGTTCATGCCATACTTCGCCATGTTGCTGCAGTAGGTATGACGGCAGATGTGGGGAGTGATATTCGGCATCTGTACCCGATGAATATCATTGTACCGTTTGACCATGCGGTTGAATCGGTTTTCCCAATGCATCGCCACTTCAGGGTAGCCGTTCTTATCCGTGAAAAGGAATCTGGCATATCCGTCCACACCCTCTCGAATTCAGGCTCTTCCCTGTCCTCGATGATTGCCCGGAAGCACTGCGCCACATTATGAAATCATATCTTTCATGGTTATGTATCTCCACCATCAAATACTGATTTCCCAGTTTTACAAATATAAATTTAGCACCTTAATCGCCAAATTTCATTTTCATCCATCGTAGGTTAAATTCTTCCAATGCATCTTCATAATCATCATAATGTTTGGTAGATCCATTTCCAAGGACACAGAATACTTCTCTATCATATCTAGCTCCAATTTTCAATAAGCGAATATCCCCTTCTTCTCTAAGAACTTCACTCTCACCAAATTTCATAAAAATCCTCCTTTTCCAATAGTGTTTACTGCAATAATTCCTGATGCTACCGAAACCACAACTGCCGCTGCTGTGCTTCCTGCATACTTAAACTGCTTCGATGTAAATAGTGCTCTCATAACAGATGTAAAGGTCATCTTCTTGCTTGTCTTTTCAGACTGAATTACAAGCTCTTCTTCAATTTCTGCTTCGGTCTCATGCTTCTTTGCAAATTCAAGTGTTGCCATAAGAGTTGCAAAGTTTGCCTTGTACTGATTTACATCAAATTCAAACGGATAACCTTCCTTACATTCTGCATCTTTGATAATCTTCTGAATGCTATCCATCTCTTCTGCTGCCATGCTGTCGTCTAATCTATAACCATCAATGATGTATGCCAGCTGACTAACAAAGCTTGTTCTGATCTCGCGATACTTGTTCTGAACCTCAATCCTGTTATTTGTGAAAACAATAATGCTTCTTATCTGAATGTGACCATAACCTGCAGATTCAAGAACCTTTCTAAGAAGTCCTTCCTTTACAGACATCCTCTCAGCAATATTACTATCCCACTTAAGGAACTCACCGGTTCTGTAGTAGTTCCCTTCCTCATCGATGAAAATATTCTTTGAAGTGTTCTTAACTTCCACAATTGTTGCACACTTAGGAGTGATAACAACTGCATCTAATTCAGTACGAACATCTCCGTCACTAAGTTCAACATTTCTAAGTACTCTATTCTGTGACTTAAGATACTCAAGAGTTTTGAACGCTTTGTACTCACCTCTGTTTCCAGAGATTTCTGCCTTGATAAGATTGCAGAGCACCTTGCTTCCTTTCATAAATCTTGCAAGCTCTTCATCTGCAATATTTCCACAATCTGCATTAAGCCGTTCAAGATGTCTCTCTACATCCCAGATCTTCAGTTCTGCAGTTGCAGCATGATCGCCGCTGAAGGCCAGTTCTACAATTTCCTGCTGGAGTGCAAACATCTCATTGAGAAGTTCACTCTTGTGATAGCTCTCCTTTCCAAAAGATTTCATTGCTGTCATAAGTTCCTCGATTCTCTTTGCCTTCATTGCTGCTTCCTCCTATTAAGCTACCACTGCCAACCCTTTAATATAATCCCTAACCCAGGTCTGGTTTGGCAGAAGTTCAATTCCATTCTCAAGTGCAGTTGCTATCTTCTCTGGCGAGGGATGGTATCCCGGAGCAAGGTTACGTACATGCTTTTGCACTCCAAACGGAATTTTGTCTATTGTTGTGTTATCCACAACCATCAGTGCCGGGGGATTTATCACATCGACCACATTAACTACTTCCCCAACCTTTACAGAGGGCTCTGTGCTTTCAACTGTTATTTTGTCTGCGGATTTTGTTATGTCCATAATAGCATCCTTAAGCTCTGCCCAAAGTTTCATAAGCGTTTCTCTGTTTTTAACTGCAAGAATCGCAAGCACAATAGCCGTTATACTGACTCCGGCAATTACAAGCTGCTTCTTATGTTCCTTTACCCATGTGATAAATGTCTTCTTTTCCTTTTCTTCCATACTCAGAATCCTCCTCCTATGAAATGTATAATTCTCTGGCGGCACCCTCACCAGCAAAATGTAAAATATATTCTTCCCTATGAAGTTCTGCTCTTTTAACATCCACTAGCATTATCGATAAGTCTCCGTTGTAGAATATTTTATTTTTGTAGGAAAGCATATAATCAAACGCGGCTGGACAGTTGGTAACTATGGTCACCTTCCTTTCCTTAGATGGTTTCAAAAATATAAGTTCCTCTATCATCCTCCTTGGTGTATTTTCGACAATATATTGTATTTTCTGATGTTCCTTTGAAAGATACACATATCTAAAAATGTATTCTTTTAACTCCTGCCCGTCTATTTTTAGGTATGTGTCAAATTGATTTTTCAGTTCATCATTTCGATCTTTTTTTATTTGAAATGAAATTCCCTTTGCACCTAATGCACTGAAAATCAATCCGTTTGATATAGCAACAAACTGCTGTATTTCATTAATTACTTCATCAGCCTTATCAGTTCCTCCTTTCCTTTTAGTTGAGGACAAACTCGATGCTATCGCAGCAACAGCAGTTCCTAAACCAATGGTAGCTATTGGCAACCCTCCAATTGCCATAAGAGCTGCTTCTGTTGCGGCCATACCTGCCACAATTCCAGCTTGATATGATTTTGACGAATCTGCCGCCTCTACCAACTGCTTATATGTCACCCCTCCTCTTGGCGACGCTTCCTGACTCGTTAAAGATTTGTAAACATCCGTCTTTTTGGGTACATAAGTTCCGTTTATGATTTTAGAGATAACAGCAGCATCCACCCCAGAATCACGTGCATATTCTCGGAGCGAACGGTCATCTCCCTTTGCCTTTTTTACAAGTTTTCCGATATTATTCTCATCCATTATGGTATGCTCCTTTCATGTCTGTGGAATAATCTTATCACTGTTGAATGTTTTTGTCAACATATTCGTTGAAATATGTTTTCAACACATCTACTGCGTGATCATATCTACAAGAATATTTGAAAGGTATGCACACAAAACAGAACTGCACCCAAACTCGACTGAAAATCGGTCTCTTGGGTGCAGTTTCGGTTTTATATCAAATTCGGTTCAGAAATTTCTCCATCAGAATCTATTACCATATTATCCGAAATAGCATGTGAAAAATCGCCATCATTCATAATCAAAATATGTTTTCCCATCTCAAATGCATAGTTCGCTTCAACGAAACCCCTGTTTCGCTTTAGCAGTGTAAACTTGCCATAGCAAGATTGTATTTCATTTTCTGCTTAATTGACCAATTATATGATATTTTGTGGCTTGTTAAAGACTTTAACCGCGCAGTGGTGTGAAGCAGCCTTGATAAGTCACAGAATATCATATACACTGGCATAAACAGAAATCGCACCAGCAAACCCAAACACATAAAAAACTTTCCTCATGCAATCTCCTCTTCTGTAATATACTTTATTCCATTATACGAGTCATTCAATTTTTGGATAAGACAATTTATCTGGGGATTTGCAGACTCCTTTGTTGCGCCGGCTATATTGGTTATGATTCCTGTAACAGCAAAAGTATCTCGAAAATGAACAATATTTCCATTTTCATGGAACTCTACCTCTTTTTTCCAATAATCCCCATAATAACAGCCATTGTTGATAGATTCCTTTATCAGTGATTTCAATTTTTCCTTTGTACTCTCATTATGTTCAATGCATTTTATCAATGCCGTTTTCAGAAAAGGACTATCGTTTTCAATCAGCATATCTAACAGCTGAGAGATGTAAGGAAACATAAATATATGCTTACGGTTGCTGCCATCTTTATATCGAATCCGATCTCGGATTTCAAATGAATCCGTAAAATAATTCAGCACCTTATCACTAGATTTTGCAATATGGCTTACCATGTTTTTATCATAATGAACATCGAAATCCGGGCATGTGCAGGACAAATAATGCGCTTTATAATATAATTCAGGAATTTCCCTTGCCCTCAATTTCTTCAGCATAGACAGATCATTGTGGTCTGCTGCGAAGGAAATAATATACATCCTCAATTGATCCTCTGTTGCAAGCTTATACTGCAGATCATTCATATCGGGTTTACGTATAAATACACCATTGTCACACTCTTCAAATTTAATACGCTGAATTTTTGTCCCTGCACCAAATGTCATAACATAATCATTATCTTTTCGACTGTCAAACCATATATAATTTTCATTCACCAAAAATTTCAGGAAATCATAATTTCCAAACATAATTGCATAATCCAATACAGTTTTTCCATATTCGTCAGGATTGAGGATAGGCTTATCTTTCTCCTCGATGTAAGCAATCCATTCAGCTTCGCTGTGGGATTGGGCAACAGTATAATTTGTCATTCTATTATTTCTGGGCTCACCACATTTTCCGGCACTTAATATCTGTTCGAAAGAAACGTGAAGCAACTCTGAAAAAATTGGCAAATCATGAATCTGAATTGCCTTTGTTCCTTTTTTTATTTGGGACAAACGGTTTGCCATATTTTGAATATCCTCTCTAGTAGGTTCATTTATACCGTCTTTTTGAAGATATGCCTTGCAAAACTGGCGTGCGGACATAAATTCTCGTTCAATTAATCCCGAAATATAAATTCCTATTTCCTGATTATCAATTTGATAAGACATTTTTATCACCCCTTTCAAGAAATAGTATATCGCTTTTTATAAGCGACGTATATCATGCATTTACATACACAAAAAATATATACAGCTTTCAAGTCATGAACAATATATGCTTTATGCATATATTGTTTGCAATAGAGTCATCCTTCTGAATCTATTCTTACTTCATCATTCATTATGTTAAGTCGTCACTATTGGCATTTCGCGATAATTTTATCCCTTGTGGAAAATCTGATCTGGTCTACAGTATTATAAATCAAGGAAGATATAGAAAAACCAGCCGGATAATCGGGACTGGTCTTTCCATGTCCAATCAAATATAAATCAGTTCACTTTTTATAATTTCCTCTGCCCGGTTGTGGATATTATTCATCCGTCCTACCCATTCAAGCTGGTTCTGGGCTTTCAGTTCCTCAGTCACACCTTCGGCCGCTTTCATCTGCTCAATGATAAGATCAAGCCTTTCCTCTACCTGCTCATTCAGATCGGCAAGATATGTCCACAATTCCCCTATCAAGAGAAGAGAACTATATCGTGCTGGTTGTTCCTGTTTGAGATAGTCCCGGTGCAGCCGCCCGTAATGTCCGATATGGCGTTTTTCCTCTGGTAACTTCAAATCCGGAATATAGTAATCGCCTACCAACGTATAATGCAGTCCATTACTTTCATCATAAATATGCTTTTTCAATTTATCCATTCTGTTGATCTCCTCATTCTGCTTTTGTAGTTGCAAGTCTGACTCTCCAGAAATATTGGTAAATCATTGGTAAAATTGAGTAAGAAACACAGAAAACATTTGATTTATAAACATTTTATCATGACCGATAAATCCTGCCGTGACATAAAAATAATATTTTAACCATTGTTCTAAAACTCCTTAAAATGCTGTATTTATGCCACTTTTATGTGTTTTTGTGGCAGATGATTTTCTGCCTTATCATAACATATTGTGGCATGAATTGGTATATTTTTTCATCCATTCTTTGTAAAAATCTTAGTAAAATGATCTCTTTTTTCTATTCATATATCACCGCCCGTCAAGCTCATTCTCATCGTTGGAACCGTCCCTCAGCATTTCTCAAATATTCCGCTTACTCTTATTTTTTCTACTGCCCGAACAGCCGTTTCATAACTGACATCCTCCTCAAGCAGAGCCTCGGTCAAATTTTGATAGTCATCCTTATAAATTTCCTGTTCCATAATCAGTTGCAAAAGTGCTGGAATATCTACATCATCCTGTGCAGAAGGACATATATTGGAACATTTTCTCACAGCCCTGACTTCTTCCACTAACCTTTTAAAGTTCTCATCCATCTCCACAAGCGGCAACAACTTGTAGATGTCATAAATATGCCTTGAATGCTTTTTAATTCGATTTTGCATATAATAATCACAGATGGCAAACACCTTGTCAGCCAGTGTACGGTCAAGTCCCTGCACCTTCATCTCAAAAGGCTCTATAAGATATTCACCTATCATTTCCGGTGCCTCCTCCTCCATTACACCGCCAATATAATTTGTAACGGACATCATTACTGTAGGAAAAGAAACCGCCGTAAACGATGTTTCCACAAGGACAAACGACGATATGGAAATCTCCCCTATTTCAAATGCGCTCTTATATTCAATCTGGTATCTGTTATAATCCCTTCTGCTCCTTGTATCCTCCAAATTAGATATATTCATTCCTAATTCTTCCGCAATATCGACAAGCACATATTTCAATTTCTTTTTCTCTCCTTGGGACAAGGAAGTGTCAATTGTTATGTCTATATCCTCCGAAAAACGCTTAATAATCCTGTGGCACTTCGATAGCGATGTCCCACCCTTAAACACCACATATGGCAGTTTTTGTGATAAAAGCCTTAAGATCATGGTCACATAATAATC